>DAOUSS010000242.1 GCA_030627085.1 Candidatus Stahliibacteriota bacterium
CTTCGCTGGTGCGAGAATATATTGAAATTGTCAAAGAGCTGAAAGAGAGCCAATCTTAATCATGGGCTCATTTGATACTACAGGTGTTAATCAGCGTCGAAAAAACAGAGCAGCGATAAAATATTGAGTAAAGCGATTAGTTTTATAAGAGGTCACAGAGGGAGGGGTGAAAATCTCCTGCGATTCTTTATTACTCTATAATCCTCTGTGCTCTCTGTGGTTAGATTTTTGACAATACGAAATCCTGTATTAGGAGGACTGATGAGACTCATACTCACTCTGAATTGTGGTAGTTCTTCGGTGAAATACCAGCTGTATGACTGGGATGAGAAGCTTCCCCTTGCGAAGGGGATAGTTGAGAGAGTTGTAGTGGGAGGCAGTTTTATAAATCACGAGGTTCCGGGGAGAAAGCCATACAAAAAGGAAGAGGAATGCCCTTCGCATAGAGAAGCAATAAGGCTGATAATGGAGACTTTGAAAGAGACGGGTGTAGTGGAAGATTTTTCATTAATCCAGGGTGTGGGACACAGGGTTGTTCACGGGGGCGAAAAGTTGACACACTCTGTCCTTATAACAGAGGATGTGCTTAATACATTTGAGAAGTTGAAGGAACTTGCACCACTGCATAACCCGCCAAATATACTCGGCATAAGGGCAGCAATGGAACTATTCCCATCCTGTCCTCATGTTGCTGTTATGGATACGGCTTTTATCTCAACAATACCCCCAGAATCATACATATATGCAGTTCCTTATGAATGGTACGAGAAGTACGGAGTAAGGAGATATGGTTTTCACGGCACATCGCATCTCTATGTGTCAAGAAGGACAGCAGTCCTTCTTAATAAGCCTATTAAGGAGACAAACCTTGTCACCTGCCATATTGGTAATGGTGTGAGTTTCACAGCAATAAAGAAAGGAGAAGCCTACGACCATTCTATGGGATTTACACCTCTTGAGGGGCTTGTTATGGGAACGAGGTCAGGGGATATAGATCCTGCAATAGTCTCATATATTGCAGAGAGAGAGAATCTCACAGCAAAGGAGATTGTAAATATTCTGAATAAAAAGAGTGGACTTTTTGGTATTACTGGGGAATATACAGATTTGCGGGACATACTTAAGACCCAGATATCCTATCCGCGCTCAAAACTTGCGTTTGATGTTGAGTGCCACAGGATAAAGAAGTATATAGGTGCATATATAGCACTCCTTGGAAGGGTCGATGCGATCGTTTTTACGGCAGGAGCGGGCGAACTTGCATGGGAACTCCGCAAAAATTGTCTGCAGGGAATGGAGGAACTGGGTATTAAATTTAATACAGAGAGAAATAGAAAGGCAGTTTCAAGAAATCACGAGTTCTTAATCTCTTCTGATGATTCAAAGATAAAGATATTTGTAATTCCAACGGATGAGGAACTGGTTATGACAGAGGATACAGTGGCGATAATTGAAGGGAGATACGATATCCCGTCAAGATTTACATACTCTTTTGAGTCTAAAGATTATGTGAACAGGATGCGCGAGGAGGCGTATAAAAGAGAAGTGAAATGTTAAATGTGTAATGTGAAACGTAAAAGGTAAAAAATGAAAAGTGCAAATTGAAAAATGCAAAATGAAAGAGAGAATCTTTCGGAACGGTTCTTAGATTTTGCGGCAAACATCGTCAAATTGGTTGTCCGACTTAACAAAACTGCCGTGGGGCGCCATATTGGTGGACAATTAACGCATTCAGCTACATCAGCGGGAGCCAACTATGAAGAGGCTTGTAGTGCTGAAAGTCGATAGTCACGGCCAGGAAAGGATAATTTTGCAATTTGCATTTTGATATTTTCATTTTTCGTTTATGGATATTGAGTCAATAGTAAAGAAGGCATTGGAGGAGGATATAGGTACTGGTGATATCAGCACCGATGCAATGATGAAGTGTATCGGGCAGGGGAATACTATTGTAAAGGCTGTCATAGTAGCGAAAGGAGAGGGTATCTTGTGTGGTATAGATGTAGCAAAACTTGTTTTCCGCACACTTGACCCCGATATAGAGTTCGATGCAGCAAAGGATGGAGATGATATTATTCCTTACCAGAAGGTCGCAAAAATCAAAGGAAGCACAAGGGCTATTCTCTCCGGGGAGAGGGTGGCTCTCAACTTTCTCTCTCATCTATCAGGTGTAGCAACACTTACCAGAAGATTCGCAAAGGAAATTGAGGGCACAAGGGCAAAACTCCTTGATACACGCAAAACGACGCCTCTCTTGAGAGAACTTGAAAAATACGCAGTCAAGATAGGGGGTGGAGAGAACCACCGCTTTGGATTGTACGATGCGATACTCATTAAAGACAACCATCTCAAAGTTGTGCATGGGATAGAGAATCTCACAATAGATAAGCCTTTTGAAGTAGAGGTAAAGAATCTTGACGAGTTTAAGGTAGCACTCAAATTACCGAATGTAAAGAGAATTATGCTTGACAATATGGGTATAGAGGATATTAAAAAGGCAGTAGAAATAAGGGACCGATTACCGATTACCGGTTACCGATTACCGGAATTAGAGGTATCAGGCAGGGTAAAGATTGAAAATATAAGGGAGATAGCAAAAACAGGTGTTCAGTATATATCCATCGGGACAATAACCCATTCAGCGCCCGTGGTTGATATGAGTCTGGAGATAGCGTGACGGGATAAGGGAAGAGAGAAGAGGAATGAGAGATGAGGGATGAGGGATGAGAGATGCAAAATGGGGTAAGAGGGTGATGGTAGGAGCGACCTCCTCAGGCTGTGCAAAAACAACCGTGCA
>DAOUSS010000285.1 GCA_030627085.1 Candidatus Stahliibacteriota bacterium
AGCCTGCGGCTACCAGATTACTGATAACCCTTTCAATTGAAATAATAGTCTCGGTAGTATCACAACACTTTGGGACATTTTTATTTTTGATTTTCAATCTTTTATGACCTCGCTTCCCGCCTTCTCCCAGGCAATAATCCCGCCGATTAGGTTTTTCACCCTTGCTGAGGTATCTCTGTCCTTTTTTTGATACAACAATCTGTCAAGAGCAAAGGTATTACTATGCCAAAAAAACAGCGCGCATCTTTTTATTATATATCATATCTTCTACAATGTCAAGTGTTTTTATCAGGAATACGGTTCAAGTTAATTAAACAGCGAAAAGACGGTTTTTAAATATATCTCTCTACCCGGTAACGGATAATATTCACGCGTCTGGTATTTTTTATCAAATATATTGTTTATACTGAGTGAGAGGTCAATATTTTTCACCTTCCTTCCGACTGAGAAATTTACCAGAGTATAGGCTGGCAGTTCGTGGAGGAAACCAAAATCATCCTCCCATTCCACTTCATCGGTATAACTAATATCGCTGTTACACCTTATACCAAAAGCGCTTCCAGATAACTGATATGTAAATCGATGAGGTGGACTGTACATCAGCGTTTTATAATCACTTTCCCCTTTTTTGCCCTTGGACTCCAGATAGTTGTATTTGAAAGAATTACAAGTTCCTAAAATTCCCAGAATCTCAACAACGGCCTCCATTGTTCTGTTGTAGGATTCACCAATGTTGGAAGGACGCCATTTCTCATAATTCGGGTCAGAGTCAACTTCTGCCCACTCTATAAGATTTCTTATCTGATTCTTAGAGAGAGTAATCCCGCCTGTTATATTTTTTACTTTATATTCAATCCCGATATCGTAGCCCCATCCTGTCTCCGGTAAGAGGTTTGGATTTCCTTTTGTATCCCCGGCAGGTCCCCATTCTGATGCTGGCCAACTCGAATAAGGCGAATACAGGTCTTCAATACCAGGAGCCCTGAATGCCTTTCCTAATGTTGATGAAAGTTTCAGGTTTTCTGAAACCCTGAAAACCAGTGCAAATCTTGGATTGGTTACTCCGCCGAATACAGAATGATGGTCGTATCTTATCCCTGATACAAACCTGAGAAACCCTTTAGAAAGTATGTTCTGGGTGAATACTGACCAGTTTTGAGTGGATTTTGAGACGGTGTTTTCGCCAGAAGTCTGTTTTGTAAATTCATTCCATTGTATATTATATCCAATTACAAACCCTGAGGGCAAATTTATCTGCGCATCTCCTCCATATGTCTTACCCCTGGAATCGTCATCTATATTTGCTGAGCCGCACTTATATCTGGTATCGATGTAGCTGTTATTGATTTTTATGCTCAAAAAATCTCCTCGTCTGTATTCTATCTCTCCATATCCCTTTGTTCTCCACTGTCTTGCATCGAGAAACTGTGCCTTTCTCTCGTTCTCTCCGTCGTATCTCTCGATTGGGGTGTAATTCATACCAGGGACACCAAGTTTACTATCATGCCATAGCAACCTGCCTCTAACACTGCCCCGATTTTTAAATCCTGCAAGGAATGAGAGAAAAACATCCCTGCCATTGTAATCACTGTTTTCTCTGAAACCAGCGGTTTTTTCTTTGTTGATAACAAAGGCAACGTCAATATTGCTTTTTTTTAAAGAGGAGTTGAAACTAATTCTTCGTGTATCGAAGCTTCCTGCAGAAAGAGATAGGAAAGTGTTGCGGTTTTTGAGGGTCTTTTGTGTTATAATGTTTATTACCCCTCCAAGTGCACTCGTGCCGTACAGGGCTGATATGGGTCCTTTCACGATTTCTATCGATCCTATATAATCTGTAATTATCGCATCAAGGTCAGCAGTGCCAAGGAAAGGGTCGTTGAGTGGTTGTCCATCGAGCATTACCAAGACATGTCTTGATGTATTGCCTCCCTCCCTCAATCTCGCACCCCGCTCTGCACCTCTTGTGCCACGACTTGCCACATCTATCAGGATTTTTTCAAGTATCCCGGCAGCAGTTATTGCATTATGTTTGTTTATCTCCTCTCTGGTCACGAGTACTACATTGGTGGGAAGCCAAAAGAGAGGTAATTTTGTTCTTGTGGCTGTAATCACCAATTCCTCCATTTCATAGAAAGGAATTGTATCCCCAGGTACCGGGGGAGCAGAAGCAATGCATAATGCTATTATAAGTATGTTCATCATACCCCCTTTTAAAATTATCTTCAACAGGGATTGAAAGAGAATATAAGAGATAAA
>DAOUSS010000099.1 GCA_030627085.1 Candidatus Stahliibacteriota bacterium
AGGAATTTGACATTTTATTGGAAATTGGGTATTGGAAATTTGACATTCTCCGATAATCTCTCGTGATAATCTCGTGTAATCCCTGCCCTGTGAAATAAATTATTTCACGGGGTGAATGGTTTATTAACATATATCGCTTTATCGTTTTGCACTTTGCTTTTTAGATTCTGGATTTCGCAATAGATACTCATATTCCCAAGTCTCTTTTGTGAGTTTCTCTATCTTTTTCCCATATGTAGAAAGTCCCCTTACATACTCTTTGTCTTTCAGCGCTTCATCTCCCGAGGGGTCGTTTGCCTTGGCATTCGTCTCAGTAAGAATTTTGTGCATTACATCATAATGATCCCTTATAGGACATTGTCTCAACCAATTTCCTACCTCGTTCCTGGGTCTCTCATATCCGTACTCGCTTTGCCATTTCCTTATCTTCTTAAAAAGTTCTGACTGCATAGCATCAGAGAGGTTCTTGCCATTTTTGTATAGTTCGATTACATTATCAAGATAGTACGGGACGAATACACACGGGCATATATTACCGTCCCAATCTATATAGAAGTATCCTCCACCTCTTGCAGCGGATATACAACCATCAGATGCGGTGCCCGAGTTCCAGAAGTCCACAAGAAATACATCCTTTTCTTTAACCAATCTCCACTCTTCATGAAGGAGCCTTACTCTATCTTCTGGCGAAGGAAGTAATTCTAATGTATAATCTCTTCCTATAGGCATATAATGAAAATACCACCCGTATATAGCACCCTGTTCATTAAGATAGAAATCAATAAATTTATCAGTCGTAATAAGATTCAAGTTATTCTTTGTAACTGTAACTGATATACCAAATGGGACACCAACATTCCTTAAATTCTCCATTGCAATGAGTATTTTTTCGTAAACACCCTCACCTCTTCTTGCATCTGTCTCTTCCTTGAAACCTTCTACAGAAACTGCAGGTGTTATATTACCCACAGATGCAAGAGATTCCGCCATTTTCTCATCTATAAGAGTACCATTTGTATACATTAGAAAAAAGCAATCATCATGCGTCTTCGCAATATCCAATATGGTTTTGCCTTTATCCCTGTACATAAGAGGTTCTCCACCGGATACCACAAAGAAGTTTGCCCCCCATAATTTTTTCGCATCTCTTATGATGCCATCAAATACATCATAGGGCAGTTTTCTCGGAGTAGCGTCCGCATTTGCGTAACACCCTTTACACCTCAAATTGCAAGATTTAATAGGAGATATCGTGATAAACATAGGGGGCTTGAATCCATGCTTTTCTATAAATTTGCGCCTCTTATAAAAACCACCAAAGAACACATTCCCAAGGAAAACTTGTATAATTCCCCTTGCGGTTTGATTCGATACAAGACCCCTATCAAAAGCCCTTTTTATAGAATGCAGAAGCGCTTTGCCAAGAAGACATTTGTCCTCTTGAACCTTGAGGGGTCTATCATCAGGATTCTTCTCTATAAGGTCTTCATAGATACGCCTCTCAATACTATTCAAGAGAAATTTTCTTGCGTATCGGTTGGTTATTGCCACTTCCCCAAGCTTAAGAAGGGCATTTACTCCCCTTGCCATAATACCTCCTTTGCTTCTTCCTCAATAACTCTGGCAAGTCGTTTTATACCCTCGTCTATTCTCTCCAGAGTGGGGTAGGAAAAATTCAATCTCATCGTATTTTTACAATTATCGTCATAATGGAACGCAGAACCGACAACATAAGCTACATTACTTGCAAGCGCCCTTTCAAACATCCTGTTCGCATCTATCCCCACCGGAAGAGTCACCCACAGGAAGAGACCTCCATCTGGTCTCGTCCAGGATAGTCCCTCCATTTTTGGCATATAATTATCAAGGGCTGAGAGCATTCTATCTCTTTTCTCTCTATACACAGAGACCAATTTCTTTATGTGTCCATCGAGTTTGCTCTGTTTTATTATTTCTCTTACAATCGCTTGATTGAAGGGGGACGTGCAGAGGTCTGTCCCCTGTTTAGCTACAACCAGTTTATCTATGATATCTGGAGGAGCAACAATATATCCAAGCCTGAAGCCCGGACAGAGAATCTTGGAGAAGGTAAAAAGAGTGATAACTCTTTCCATCCCACCATCAAGGTGAAAAAAGTTGGGACAGGGTTCTCCCGAGTATCTGAGTGGTCTGTATGGGGTATCTGATAAAATCAAGAGGTCATATTTAGACGCAAGTTCCAGCACCCTTTTTCTCCTATCTGTGGGCATTGTTACACCCTTCGGATTTTGAAAATCGGGAACTATATAGATGAACTTTGGAAGATTTCTATCTCTTGATAGTTTCTGAAGTGTGCCTTCCAGTACATCCACTTTCATTCCCTCGTTATCCAAAGGTATACCGACGAATTTTGCATCGTAAGAATTGAATGCTTGAAGTCCACCCAAATATGTTGGATAACCAACTATAACAGTATTTCCCGGATCTATAAATATCTTGCTCACAAGGTCCAGCCCCTGCTGTGATGCGGTGGTTATAAGGATATTGTCTATGTCAACCTTATCCCATTCCGCCAATTTCTTCCTTAATTCAGTATCACCCTCCGTGGGGCCGTACTGAAGAGCCCGCTCTCCTTCTTTTTCCATTACTTCAGATGTAACCTCTGCAATTAACTTTGATGGGAATAGTGTTGGGTCTGGCATTCCACCGGCAAAGGAGATTATCTCCGGTTTTGCAACCAGTTTCAGCAATTCCCTTATCTCGGAGCGTTTCATCGCCTTTGCCACTGTAGAAAGTTTATCTTCAAGCATATCACCCCCGTCAATAAAATGTAAATATTAAAAATCAAACCTACCTGCCGCCTGCCTGCAGGCAGGGTAGGCAGATATTACAGTCATTATCTCCCACCGTAACGCCGCTGTAGTGGGACATATCAAAATGAGAATTTATGGCCACACTCTGCCTTGCGGTGTCACTACCAAATACAACTCATTCTGTCTTACACAACATCAGCCACCGATTACGGTTCGGCTGAGCGGCTCGGCAGTGAGCTCGCCGAACTGTTCACCGAAGACTGATTACTGATTACTGCCTTATCTAATCCCGACCCCAATTCCCAATCCGATAGCATTCATCTCCCCTATATTATAACTTATATCTACATTAAAGAGTAGAAAGTCTATACCAAGTCCCACAACTCCTCTGAATGTATTATTCCCCTTTATGGTCTTATCTATGTTTATGCCCTCACAATCGTATTTAAAGTTCATGTTTGTGTTTTCCATACCTACTCCGACAAATGGAGAGAAAGATAACGGCAAGAGGGGAGGAGAAATGCCCAGTTTTGCAAGAACTGCACCATTTATATTATTTGTTCTTGTTATATCTCCAAATTGGAAATACTGGTAACCAATACCTGTGATAAAGTTCAAAGAGAACGTCGGGACTGGTAGATAATCATCAGTAGCATATTTCAGACCAGCACCAAAAATTTGTCCTGATGTCCCCTTCAATTGGAATGGAACCCATCTCACGCTCACATTCAAACCTTTGCCAAGACCAATGTTTGCCTGGGGAATAGCAAAAGGTATACCCGAAAGGTTAAGTCCCTTAAGCCCAATCGGATCATTGAGAAGTGGTTCAGACCCTCCGAATATCGTGTTACCTTCAAATACGGTATCCGTAATAGGAGTATCTGTGCCGATCCAGACCGTGTCGCCAACAACAATCGTGTATGTGGCAGTTTTTGCTTTCTCTGGTATAGAAACCCACGATAGTTTCACATCCAGATCGAAACCCAGAAATCCATGATGTTTCCTGTCAATGAAATCTGTTCCCATTGCAGTCCCGAACGCGGTAACCATTGGTTTAGCATACTCAGTAAGTATCTCCTCCGCGGTCCCCTTTATAAATTCCTCGGGGGTGCCGCAAAAGAGAGGAAAGGCAAAAACGAGTATAGACCCAACGAATGCAAACTTTCTCATATAACCTCCTTTTTGACCTGTTATACAGAAATTCCTATTCTTTCTATTGTGGAAGTCATTATAACACGAAAATAATAAAAAGTCAAGGAAAAAATAACCACAAATTTTACACGAATTAATCAAGCAACATGAACTCCCCGTAATTTTTTCTTGACAAATCCAGCAAGTTATGTTATACTAATACATATGAGAATAAAGGATACAATACAAGAATGGTTGAAGGAGTGCACGGGATTGCCTGTTGAAATCACGACAACAAGAAATCCGGCATTTGGCGATTACACGACAAATATTGCTTTCTCTATTGAAGGAGATCCAAAAGAGAACGCCCGCAATATATTGAGTAATGTAAGAAAGAAACCAGATATAATCGAGAAGGCAGAGACAAAGAACGGTTTTATAAATATCTTTCTCTCTAAGTCGGCTCTTTTCAGGGTTATAGATACGGTAAGAAAAGAAGGCAACCTCTATGGTTCGTATAATAAGGGAGAGGGAAAGAGAATACTGTTGGAATTTGTAAGTGCAAACCCAACAGGTCCACTCGAGGTACCAAATGGCAGAGCAGCAAGTATCGGCGATTGTCTTTACCGTGTACTTTCCTTTATGGGATACTCTGTAGACAAAGAGTACTATATAGATGATTGTGGTAGACAGATAAAACTACTCGCAAAATCTATCAATGCACGAATGATAGGAGATAATGTGCCGGAAGGAGGATATAAGGGCGAATATATTAGCGAACTTGCCGACAGAGCACGTATTATGAAACCACAGAACTTTGAAGAATTTGCAGTCTCAACGATTCTTTCCTTGCAGAAAAAAACACTTACAGATTTTGGTGTAGAGTTTACTAACTGGGCCAGAGAAAGTGAAATAAGAAAAATTTGCCCTGACATAATTGAAAAACTCAAGAATAAGGGATTGATATATAAGGAGGATAATGCAGTATGGGTTAAAACATCATCCTTCGGAGACGAGAAGGACAGAGTATTAATAAAGAGCGATGGGGAGTATACCTATCTCACGCCGGATATAGCATACCATGTAAACAAATTTGAGAGAGGATATCATACATTGATTGACATTCTCGGACCGGACCACCTGGGACATATTCCTCCTTTGAAGGGCGCACTGGAAGCACTGGGTTATCCATCGGGTAATCTCGTCGTTCTAATCTCCCAGTGGGTAACTATTCTTGAAGACGGGAAAAAGAAAAGAATGTCTAAACGGGAAGGCAGATTCATAACATTAGATGAGATAATATCAACTATAGGCAAGGATGTAGCCAAATTCATTTTTTTAACAAGGAAAAGGGACAGTCACCTTGTATTTGATATAGATGCTGCAAAGAGAGAATCAAAAGAAAACCCCGTCTATTATATCCAGTACGCATACGCCAGAATGTCCAGTATAGAAAGAGTTGCAAAAGAGAGAGGCATTGGTATAAATGAATCAAAGGTCAAGTTGCTTGGCAACAAAGAAGAAATGGATCTTCTGAGAAAACTAATGCATTTTCCGGAGATTGTGGAAGAGGTCGAAAGGACATTTGAACCCAACTATATTGCAACCTATCTCACTGAACTTGCGTCTTTGTTTCATACATTTTATGAAAGACACCGTGTAGTGAGCAATGATGGAGACCTATCAGAAGCAAGACTTACACTTACCTCCGCTATAAAACAGGTTCTTGGTAATGGTCTTTCACTCCTTGGAATCACTGCACCCGAGAGGATGTAGACACCTCTGGCGGAGAGAGATGAGGGAAGAGGAATGAGAGAGATGGTGATGAGGTAATGGTAGGAGTGACCCTCTGTGGTTGTGCAAAAAGTCAAATTTTAACATGGTAGTCGCAACTTTTAAGTTGCGCATTGAATCCAGAACAGCATCTTCTATTCGCAGACTGAAGTCTGCGGCTACCAGATCCCT
>DAOUSS010000142.1 GCA_030627085.1 Candidatus Stahliibacteriota bacterium
CGTAACGAGGCTCGATTTTTTGATGCTCGATGCTCGCCTCCATAGGGATCCTACGAACTGTATTTTTCAAGTCTCAAGCTTCCAAGCTTCGAGTTTCGTTACCAGCTTCCTCAACGATAACCCTGTTAAATAACTTAACAATAAATGCCAGACCGCTACGGTAAACGCTTCTATCTAACAGGATAAACCCAGTTTCGATACCCTTGGTTCTGTGAAGCCCTATAAAAAGCTATCTGGCATTGTTGTGATACTTCTCTGCCTGCCAATAGACAGACAAATTTTTTATGCTCGAAACTTAGCCAGATTGTATATTATATCATATATTATTGGATTTGTCAAGAAAAAACTTCGTTGCCCACGGATTTCACTGATTTTCACAGATTCCACAGATCGGAAATCATTTATTTTACTTAACTATGAATAAAGCAGAGACTTAGCACCGATTTTTAAAAGAGAGCCCTACTAAGATTTCTGTTCATTAAGAAAAATTAACTAAAGTGTGTGGGAACGAACAACTTGCTTTGTGAACTTTGTGGTTTTCCGTTTTTTCAATGCCTAAAGTGTCTTATTCCCGTGAATACCATAGTAATATCATGCTCATCCGCTGCATTTATTACCTCTTTATCTCTTATAGACCCCCCCGGCTGTATTACAGCCCTTATTCCTTCCTTCGCAGCAAGGTCTATAGAATCACGGAACGGGAAGAATCCGTCAGAGGCAAGTGCAGCTCCTTCCCTAAAACCAAACTTCTTTTTGTTCATAAGCGCAATCTCCAGTGCCCCCACCCTGTTTGGCTGTCCACCTCCAATACCCACCGTCATCTCTTCTGTTGTTATACATACAGCATTTGACCTTATAAACCTTATGACCTTAAAGGCAAAACAGAGAGCACGGAACTCCTCTTCAGTTGGTTTCCTTCTTGTGATAACTTTGAAATTCTTTATATTATCCGGCAGGATATCGCTATTCTGTCCTATAAGCCCGCCACTTATATGCCTGTAGTACCACGGAGAGAGACGGCCGTCTAACGGAAGCTGAAGCAGAATAAGACGCTTCTTTTTTGAAAGGATCTCTTTCGCCTCATCCGTATATAATGGTGCAAGCACAGCCTCCAGAAATGTAGATGAAAGCTCGGTAGCAGTTTCTTTGTCCACTTCACGGTTAATGCCGACAATACCGCCGAAACTGGAAAGCGGGTCACAACTTCTTGCCTTTCTATATGCATCAGCTATGCTTGGGGAGACTGCAATTCCGCAGGGAGTTGAGTGCTTTAAAACACAGGAGGCAGGTTCTGTAAACGAGGCCAGTATAGAAAGAACGCTGTCAAGATCGCATATATTATTGTAAGAGAGCTCCTTTCCCTGAATCTTCACTGCATTGACAATAGATAGTCCGTCAAATCCATTCTCTCTGAACAGAGTTGCTTCCTGATGCGGATTTTCACCGTATCTCAGTTTCTTGATTTTTTTAAGCGGTACAATCAGTGTATCACTGCCAAGCCATTCTGACACCTTCACATCAAAATATGCAGAAAGAGAGAACGCCTTCCTTGCAAGACGAAGTCTTGTGTTGGGTGATATTTCACCATTTGTATCAAGTTCTTCTATTACCGTATCATAGTCCTCTGGGTCGACTACACAGCTGACGCGGTTGTGATTCTTGCCTGCTGCCCTTATAAGAGATATTCCGCCTATATCTATATTCTCTAAGGATGGCTCTTTATCAAACGGATAGAGGTTTACCACCACAATATCAATAAGCGGAAGATTATATCTTGTAACCTCATCCTCATTTCCCTTTGCGAGTATCCCGCCAAATATCACAGGATGAAGGGTTTTGACACGGCCGTTGAGCATTGCGGGGAACCCGGTAAGACTGTCTATAGTGATTGGTTTTATCCCCTTCTTCTCAAGATAATCCGCTGTTCCACCTGTAGCAAGCAGTCTATAGCTATGCCTTAACAGGGCATCTGCAAACGGAACAATCCCAGTTTTATCATAAGTGCTTATGAGTGCATACCTATCAGCCATCTTCAATACCGTAGGGCAAACCTTTAGGTTTGCTTTGTTATTGTAGGGCAAACCTTTAGGTTTGCTATATCCCATGGTTTGCTTTACTGCAGAGCTAAAGCTCTGCCCTACAGGTTTGCTATATCTTTAATGCAAGGCTGAAGCCTTGCCCTACAACTTTGCCCTACATTTGTTTAGAACGCAAAACTTCGGTGAACTCAGTTGAACCGAATCACATCCACTATTCTTTCTGCTGTCTTTCCGTCCCACAACGGCGGAATATGTCCTTTCTTATTCTCTCCGTCAAGGATATCCAAACTTTCCTCTACGATTTTATCTTTATCTGTTCCTACAAGCTTATTTGTGCCCATAGATATTGTGACAGGTCTCTCTGTATTCTCTCTTATGGTAAGACAGGGAATCCCGAAGTATGTAGTCTCTGCCTGTATACTACCCGAATCTGTCAGGACAAACTTCGCGTTTTTCTCCAATACAATAAAGTCAAGATATCCAAGGGGCTTTATCACATGGAGCGGCTTTAGTTTTTCAGAAAGTCCGAATTTCTCTGCCATCTTTCTCGTTCTTGGATGTATGGGAAATATTATGGGTATCTTCCTGGAAACCTCATCCACAGCATTAAGCACTCTTGAAAATGTATTTTTATCATCCACATTGGACGGACGGTGGAGGGTGAGCAGTGCATAAGGAGATTCCAGATTGAAGATTTTAGATTTTAGATTATTGATTGATAATTTTACCTTTTGCATTTTACATTTTGCATTTATTATTGCTTCTATCATTATATCGCCAACAAAATATATCTTCTCCTCTGTTATCCCTTCCTTCCTCAGATTTTCATTCCCTGATTCTTCTGTTGTAAAAAGGTATTCCGAAAGCACGTCTGTAACCTGTCTGTTTATTTCCTCTGGCATAGTTCTGTCGAAAGACCTCAGCCCTGCCTCCACATGGGCTATGGGAATGTGCAGTTTCGATGCAACAACTGATGCTGCAAGAGTCGAATTCACATCACCGACGACCACCACAAGATCGGGTCTATGTTCTATCATCTCCTTCTCTATCGCAATCATAATCTTTCCTGTCTGTTCTCCCTGAGAGCCTGAACCAACACCGAGGTATATGTCCGGCTTCGCAATCTCCAGATCCTTGAAGAATATCGCAGACATCTCATAATCATAATGCTGGCCCGTATGGACAATGATGGGGTCTATTTCCGGATGTTTCTTCATCTCATCCACGAGAGGCCCGATTTTCATAAAATTTGGACGAGCTCCTGCTACAAGAAAAAGTTTCATAATTAATCTTTAAGAGTTTAAGGTGCCAAAAGTTATAAAAATACAAAGGCATTATTACTGCTTGCTACCACCGCAGGATTGCAGCTATCCCCCCGAGGTCCTTGAGTGTCTCGTTGTTGTTCAGGAAATGTATTTCCCCGGCGAGTTCAAAGTTTTGCTCTATTATATTTTCAATAATATCTTTACTTTTCTTTACATCACTTTCACATACATTACACTTTGCTGAAGTAGTAGAAATGAAATGGCATTTCGGACATATCCATCCCTCCGTACTGAGGTCGGGATCTACAAGCAAAACCTGTATCCTTCCCTGATTTAACATAGTTGTTATATCCTTTATACCTGCCACTGCCATTTTGCCCATATTATCCAGAACACGCTGCATAAGTTCCTCATTCTCTTTTTCTTCTATCTTTTCTATAAGGGAGATTGCTCGCTTCTCTATCTCCTGGATGCTTGCATTGACATCAATCGCAATACTTCCAACGAATCTCCTGACAAGATATATATGAATTATATTCTTGAAATGGGCTATTACCTCATGGGGACCACCAAGAATAAGTCTGTCAAATTGTTCCTTCTTAAAAAAGGTGAGTGTAATATCTGCAACCTTCTTCAGATGTTCATATATTTGCTGTTCTATATGTCTCTGGAATCTTGCCTGTGACCATCCGCCCTGCTTGTGCCAGCCGGGAACCTCGTCAAGTATATATGTATGCTCTTCTAACTTCCCCATATAAATGGAGAAAATTCGCGCTTTTTTCCCGTCCACGAGTACCAGACAGTATCTCTCATACTGCTCGAGAAGCCTTATGAGCGGTTTTATATAGGGTTCTTTCCCGGCTATGCAAGTACCCTTCAGGGGTATAGGAATCTCGTAAACCTGAAAGAAGTCACTTTTCGGTGATGAAAATATCACAACTGATCTGGCAGATGGCTCAAATCTTGTTTCAAGAAAATCTATTATCTTCCAGTATTCGCCTTTAAAGAGAGGATCTTCCTCTATTTTTTTTAACAAACTCTTTGCTTCAGCCACAAAGTCCCCATATTTCAGCTTTTCCAGGCTGGGGGAAAGATATAAACTGACTACTGAATGACTATCTCCCTTAAAATCAACAATCTGGAGGATCTGCTCTCTTGTAACCATAAACCCTCCCTGATTCGTTTTTCGGACACTGATTATTTTAGATTGCAGTATTTTTTACCACAAAGGACACAAAGAACACCAAGAATGTCAATTTTCGATTGACTATTGAAAATCAAAAGGCAAATGCTAATTGCTAATTTTGCATTGCTAACGGTTCAACTGAGCCTTCGTCCCGAGCTCAGGCCGAGGGGTTCACCGAAG
>DAOUSS010000304.1 GCA_030627085.1 Candidatus Stahliibacteriota bacterium
GATATCCTACCATAAAGACGAAAAGATTGACGAATCAGTTTTTTATACTTATCTTCAAACAATTCTGGGTGATATTGCCAAGGGAGGCAAGAGGGAGATTTATTCAAGAGAACTCCTATATGCTTTGATTTCTAAACGTTTTGAGCCTGTTACCTGGGATGTAATTACGCAGATGACAAGTATTGGGTCTCATAATACAGTTGCCGAATACATAGACTTTTTTGAGGCGTCTTTTGTCCTCAAAAGTCTTTATCAAACGAAAAGTTTAGGCGGTAGAGATATTTCGTTCAGGAAACGAAGGAAAGTTTATTTCATCGATCCATTTACTTTTCATACTCTTAATGCCTGGTGTGGAGGCTCTCCGGACTCCTTTGCTACTACAAGAAAAATACTCACGGACAGTGCAATTAAGGGAAGAATCGCTGAGAATGTTATTGGTATTCATCTTATTCGGTATTTTCATTCTGTCCTATTCTGGCGAAATAAGTGTGAAATAGACTTTATATGTATAAAAGAACGGAGTCCATATCTATATATTGAATCAAAGCATCAACCGATAATTACTTCGGACGATAAAGTAGGATTGAAAAAGGTCAGTGGTGGAGTGATTCTGTCTCGTGATACACTTGCCTTTGACGAGACTAACAACATAGCTATTTTGCCGGTATCTTACTTCCTTGCCGGGTTAGAGGTGTGAAGCGTAGGGAGTAGGGAGTAAGCAGTATGCAGTAGGGAGTAGGCAGTCCCGATGGAATAGTTACCCTGTTGAATAGCTCTGCTTCCACAGGGCGGGTCATATTCCACGGGATAAATAGGGAGTGAGGCGTCCCGATGGAATAGCTGGCGCATTTCACGGGATAAATAAGGAGTAGGGCGGAGAGCGGAAGGAGAATGGGGGAAAAGGGGGAAAGGGTGCAGTTGAGTAAATGAGAAACGGAGAATGGGAGAAATAATTTCGAGCCCTTTGTGGGCTTTTTTGATTGTTTAGATTTCAAATTCTTATTTATATTTCTTTGCGAACTTTGTGCCCTTTGTGGTAAGGTTTCACTTTTTTCTTGACTTTTTGTATAATTTAGATTATAATAATGTAGATAGATTGTCCTTGATAAAAGGACGAAAATTTATTATTTTATCCTTAAGAGAAGGATATGGATAAAAGGAAAAAATAGCCCACGAAGGACACGAAGTTCACTAAATATAGACAAATTCAGGTTGAGAATAAATAAAAGATTCCGTGCTTTTCGTGTCCTCCGTGGGAGAAAAATCCGTGTGAGAAAAAGATGTCCTTATCGTTTGGCTTGATATCTGCAGTTTATATTGCGCTGATTTTTGCTCTTGCGGGGCTTCCAGGCAGAGTGAGATTGATACGGATGTTTAATCCACTGAGTCTCCTGCACATTCCTTTGTATGGGCTACTAACCTTTTTCCTCATACGCACATTTCTTCCAAAGAGGGGAGACCCATTAATTCGTTCATTTCGTTTAACATTAGTCTTTACCACTTTTCTTGCTCTATTAGTAGCGGTTCTTGATGAACTGCATCAAGTCCATATACCCGGGCGAGAGGCGTCGGGATGGGATGTGGTGTTGGATGCGATAGGCGTGGGAATGGTGACATTCATATTAAGGAAAAAGGATAAAGGAAAAAAGAGTAAAGACCACAGGGAGTGAAGCGTCCCAGTGAAATATGCTCCCTGAAGGGATAGCTTAGACATCCCACAGGGTAAATCGCATTTCACCCAGTACGCTATCGCTACAGGGTAAACGGGATAAATAAGGCATAAAGCGTAGGGCGAGGCTTCAGCCTTGCAAATATAAGCAAACCTAAAGGTTTGCCCTACAGACATAAGACAAATGACCAATGACTAATGACGAATGACTATGTATGATGTTGCTATTATAGGTGCAGGGCC
>DAOUSS010000198.1 GCA_030627085.1 Candidatus Stahliibacteriota bacterium
AAAATATTAACCGGTGTTCTCTCTTCTAAACCAAAAGGATCAAATCTTTGGAATATTAAAAATGATAAGAACGGCAAAAATATTGTAGTGCATGAGAATCAACTCTCTCCCTTAAAAGCCGAAGAAAAACCCTTAAAGCCGATTATTGACAAAATTGACAAGAAAGTACCTGAAATTGATGGAAAAGCGGAAGTTAAGGAGCCAAAAGAAGCGGTAGAATCAAAACCCGGTCAAGAAACTCTTGAGGATGAGGCGAGGAAATATGGGAGTGCTGAGGAGTTTGTTAAAAACATTGACACAATTATTCAGGATGCGCCAGATATCCTTATACGTGGAGAAAGAACCGTTGATTGGGGCAATGCAAGAGGTCAGGGCAAGCGATCTGGTGGAGAAATTAAAGGGTCAATGGGAGCAGGTGGATTAAAAGGAATAACAAAATATACAACCTATACCTTAGATTTGCCAGATGCAGAATCAGCAATGAAAGATATAAAAAAACAACCGCTAATCTTGCCAGGTATGCTCAAGCGAGATCAGCAGGATTTAATCATGCTGACTCTATGAAGTATGCGTTGATGGAACCAGATGTTTTTATTATAAACTTTAAATCCCAACTAACCGACATATGGAACAAAGCCAACAAATCAAAGCCAGATCAAGAAACTCTTGAAGATGAGGCGAGGAAGTATGAGAGTGCGGAGGAGTTTGCGAAGGCAGAATCTGGAAATATTTGGTATCATTCAACGGATTCTAAAGAGGATATTGGAAAATTTAACACCCCAGAAGTTTGGTTTGAGTCACAGCCTATGCCAGGCTATGGCAATAGGGATGTAGCAATACATTATAAAATTAGAAAACCATTTGTCACTTCTCAAGAGCCAGAGGTTCAAGAAGACTTTGGTATTTCTCCCGAAAAAGCGTTAGAAAACAAAGAGCTTTATCATTCTTGGGGTGGCGAGCGTAACTCAAAATCATACCAGAAAATGCGTGACATGGGTTATGAAACTCTTATAGATGATGAGGGCATAGCCGCTTTATATCCTGATAAAATTACTGTTATCGGTCAAGAAATGAAAGAAAAACGTGGGCTTCCTGACCCGCAACATTTAACCGACATATGGAACAAAGCCAACAAGCTTGAGACAGCAGAAAAGAAAGATTCGGATAAAGGTGCCAGTAAAAAAATATCCGGCACAGACCATGCCTTAGAAGAAGATACTTTGTCCAAGATAAAGTCCATGCAGGAAGATGTAAACAGTTCAGAGGCAGGCGGAGGATATACCCCAACAGTAGAAGAAGAAAGACAGGGAACCAGTGAAATAAAAAGGTTTAAAGCCACTTCTCCCATGTGGATGAGAGCAGTACAAAAGTCTATTAAAGAAGCAAAAATAAAAGACCTTA
Organism: Candidatus Stahliibacteriota bacterium; assembly: GCA_030627085.1. Lineage (GTDB taxonomy): Bacteria > Hydrothermota > UBA3073 > UBA3073 > UBA3073 > UBA3073. Next base: position 1,402 of record DAOUSS010000198.1, read on the forward strand.
AAGCTATCGGTAGGGCTGATCTCAACGCTATATTTAATAATATACAAAAAGGTAAAGAATTAACTCAAAGGCAAGCCATGTTATTTGAGCATATTTATCCAGAACTACAAGCTTATGTCGGAGAAGGTGGAGAATTTCAGGATTTTGCAAAGGAGGAGTCCGCAGCAATAGACGAGGGTTACCGACAAAAAGCAGAGGACAAAGTCTTAGAGGAAGCCATAAGCAGAGACGAGGTAGAAGAAAAAAAGACTAAGTTTAAAAAAGAAGTTGTGAAAAAAAGTGACAAGGAGTATTCTGAAGATCAAAAAGGAGGAGGAAATGAAGACCAACAATACCTTTTTATGCCAAACCAACTTGATCTTTTTGAATACGAACCAGAGAAGAAAGAAAAAGTTGCAATTCAAAAAGAACTTAGAACAAAACAAGAGGTATCATCTGCCCCTATCTCAGGAATTGATGTTTCCTCCAAACAATACTATGTACGAACAAGAGAAGAAGCTGCCGCAATAACATCCCACCTTGTATCTTCACCAGAAGAGAAGGTATATATTTTAACAACGGACAGCAACGGGAAGGTTCTCGAAATACTCCAGCATTCATCTGGCGGTAAAGCTTCAAGCTCAATCGATCCGTCAGTAATTATAGGGCGTGTTTTCAACGAAAAAAAAGTAAAGAATGTATTTTTTGTTCACAACCATCCCTCTGGTGTAACAGATCCCTCTGATGCAGATTTTGAAATATATAATAAACTAAGGTCCGTAGTCAAGTTAAGAGATATTGACATAACCGCAGTTATAGTTTCAGGAAAGAACTTTATTGCTTTTGGTAAAGACTGGCTTACGCCTCCCAGAGAAATAAGCAAAACTATAAAGAAGGCATCTATTCCGGTTCAAGAAAGAACTTTTAAGTCCAAAATAGATGGGAAAAGCACTCCTATAACCCAACCTCATATTGCAGACGATAGGTTAGAAAAGGAAGTGGATGGATTTTTACTTGTTGATGTAAAGCTTAGGGAGGTTGGATTTTTACCTTTCCCGTCAGGGCTTCCTCAAAAAGAAGTTCTTGCAAGGCTAATAGCGGCAACAGAAAAAACAAATGCGCTCGGGATTATTGTAAATAACAAGCCTACAAAAAATAAAAAAGATAGAATCTCTTTCTTAGAGAAACTTCCAGGAGCAATGCGCAACGTAAATATTAACATTATTGATATTGTTTCCTATGATAAAAAAGAAAATGCTATCCATGACCCACAAGAAATCAATTTAGAGCCAAAGGAAGAACAAGCCCGTACAGAAAAAGAAAAAGACTATATAGATGATTTAAATAAAGAAAAGATTGTTTATTCAGTTAGTGACGATATAGATGGATTAAAGCCAATAAAAGACAAATGGAAAACAAAAGGCATAAATGTCACAGTTTTTGAAGATGATAAAACCATAGATATCAACACTATAATTGTTCCTAAAAACCAAAGGAAGCAAGGAGTAGGCTCAGAAGTTGTTGAAGACATTATTGAGTACGCAAACTCAGTTGGGAAAAGAATTGTCTTAGAGCCAGCAGTAAAAGACGATTATCAAGGGACTACTTCAAGAAGTAGGCTTGTTAAATTTTATAAGAGACTTGGATTTGTAGAAAATAAGGGTAGAAACAAAGACTTCACAGTATTTGGGAGTAAGATATACAAAGACCCTGAAACATTAACCCCAAAGGAGAAACAAGATGCCCTGCCTGACACTAAAGAACGGAATGAGAGTATACTTGAGCGACAAGGCGACCACAGACAGACGCTTAATAAATCTCTTGAAAAGTTTGGAGATACAGGAACCCTCAAAGTTCTCCCTCCGACATCAAAAAGGTACAAAGCATTTTCCAAAATTACAGAACTGTTTGGAATAGAAATTGTTGCTTACACATCTTCTGACCCCGGGATAAATAATATAAAAGGCTTCACGCATCCTGGAACTGGTACTATTTTCATTAACGTAGAAACAGATAACCCGGCAATGTCAATAATTGGTCATGAAGTAATGCACCAATTAGAAGCGAATCATCTTGCTCTTTTTGAAGAACTGATGAAAGAGATTGGTCCCAACACTAAAAACTATCAAGCTTATT
>DAOUSS010000155.1 GCA_030627085.1 Candidatus Stahliibacteriota bacterium
AGAGGAGAGAAGAGAGAAGAGAGAAGAGAGAAGAGAAGAGAGAAGAGAGAAGAGAGAAGAGAGAAGAGAGAAGAGAGAAGAGAGATGGGGTAGTGTAGGAGCGACCGATGAATTTTGTGTTCATTTTATCCTTTATCCTTTTCAATTTTTGTGTTCTCCGTGTCCTTCGTGGGAGATAATTCTCGTGTATTTCGTGTTCTTCGTGGGCTAAGCAACCCGTGGGAGATTTCTATGAGGAAGTTCCTTATCATATTTCTTGTCCCCCTTGTGGTCCTTGCAAAGACGGATAACTCGAGGTATACTACTGCAGGGAATATCTATCTCACAGTCACAAATTTCGGAATGCTGGGAACAGGTTTCAGAGTGTGGGATCCTGCCACAGGTAAACCTCAACCGTCGGGTGAATATCCAGCAGGGACAGGAATAGAGCATCTCTACAGGGCTGGACTCTGGGTGGGTGCAGTGTCACCACAGGGCATTTGTGTCACTACGGGTGTGAATGATGCAACCACTGTGACACCGGGTTCAAGTGAGGGATTTGAGTTTTACCCTACAAGGCACCCGGATGATGTTGTTATAGAGAAATCCAGCCTTATGACCTCACCATACTATTCGCTCGATGCCGTATCAGAACAAGATTTCTATGCTGTCTACTATGATACGTCTTTTGTAGTAAACCATACGCCACTCGGGCTTGAAATATGTCAAGTCTCCTATGTATGGTCGTATTCATATATAGACGATGTGGTGATTGTAAGATTCACCATAAAGAATGTTGGAAACGCTGACCTTGAGGATATTTATATTGGAATATATGCAGAACTCGTCTCGGGAAACAGAGATTTCTGGGGCGATGACTTCAATACCACATCGTTCTTCGGGCACAAACGTCTTTTCTATGACGATTCTCTTTGTCTTGTGTATGAGAAAAACGACGGATATGATTATCTTGCAAAGGGTATATTTGGCATAGGATTACTGGGCATTGAGAAAGATACAGCATATATAGACCTTGACAGCCTTACACTCTCATTTAATTGGTGGTCCTGGAGGGATATGCAAGGAACAGTAGGAGATTCCGTCAGGTACGGTATTATGTCAAATGGTCAGAGGGACCCTGATATGGACGATATATATGTAATGGAGAATGGTTATCCCGACCCCATACCTCTTCTATCTGCAGGTCCTGTTCCCTATCTTAACCGACAGGATTCGCTTACAGTGACACTTGCACTCTGCGGAGGAATGACAGAGGGTGAGTTGCACCAGAACTTCGGCTGGGCAAGGAAGGCGTACGAGGCAAATTATGTTTTACCTGCTCCCCCACCATCTCCAAGACTTGTTGTAATACCTGATTCAAGGAAGGCTATTCTCTATTTTAATGACTCTCCGGAGTTTGTGAGAGACCCCTCGCCTCCAAACTTGAGAGATTTTGAGGGATACAGGATATACAGAAGTGAGACAGGTTTGATTGACCCGGATGAGTGGATACTTTTATATCAGTTTGACAAAACTCCAGAAGATACTATTCTTGATGTGGACCACTCTCAAGGTTTTAACACAGGTATGCCGAAAAAGAAACAGATGGTGGATATGAAGGATGGTATAAGATTGTGGATTCGGGAGTAAAAAATGGGTTTAAATACTATTATACAGTAACTTCTTATGATGTGGGAAATCCTGACATAGGACTTCCGCCACTTGAATCATCATTGAGACAAAATATGGTAGAGATTATACCGGGCACACCCCCCACATCTGAACCAGATGAGGAGATTGGTGTTTATCCAAATCCATACAGGGTGCGTTCTATGTGGGATACAGGTTCACCAAGGGGAAGGGTTATACGATTTAATAACCTGCCGGAACATGCTACAATATACATATATAATCTTGCGGGAGACCTTGTTAAGACAATAGAGCATGAGGGTTCAAAGACAGGTGAGGCAGGGGGTGAGGCAGCATGGGATCTCATTACTGATAGGGAGCAGGCTGTAGCTACGGGGCTTTACATATTTTGCGTCAAAGACCATAAGACAGGGAGGATGAAGAAAGGAAAGTTTCTGGTAATTAAATAATTAGGACGCAGATAAGCGCCGATTATTAAGATTATTTAAATTCATTTTTAATATAAGCACTTGGCGGTAGGCAAGAATATTTTTTGCAGTCAATTCCTTATATTTGAAATTATAATCCTGTTTATCTGCGTCCTAAAAAATGATATCAATGAAGAGATTTGTTATCATACTCATAGCTATACTAGCCCTTATCGGGTGTGAGAAAGAACCTCCAACCGAGCCTGTTTTGAATATTCCACCCGAAACTCATATCTTCGTTGAGGGTGTAGTGGATACTGTACCGGCAAGACAGGTAATCCACTGGTGGGGGAATGACCCTGATGGATGGGTGGTTGGTTATTACTATAACTGGGATGAAGGGGATACTGTATTTACCACCCTTACCTGTGACACATTCGTGCTCAGGGCAGAAGATACAGTGAATTTTCATATACTAACGGTGTGGGCAAAAGACAATGAAGATGCAATAGACCCAACTCCAGGAAAACTTACCATACCAGTGAGAAACAGTCCGCCCACGGTTTATTTCAAAGATAAGAGTTTGCCCAAAGACACAACGCTCCCGGTTGCTACCTTCTATCTTGTAGCGCACGACATAGATGGAGATGAGAGTGTAGCAGGCTTTTATTATAGGCTGCATCCTGATACATCACGAAGTTTTATCCCTGCAGATACCCCTTATGTTACTTTAAGAGATATCATACCGGGTGAGAGGACCTTTTTTGCCTGGGCAGTGGATGAGTCAAACGCGCTTTCAGATTCTATATCATATACCTGGTGGGTAGAGGAGATAGTATCAAATATCCTTCTTGTTGATGATGAGCCTGGCGCTGGAGCAGGACTGTTCTACAAAAACATAATAGAATCTATGGGCTTACCCTACAATCTATGGAGGGTTGAGGATGCTCTTCCGTATTCTCCCTTTGATGTGGATATTACGATAAACGAACTCGGATTTACCACAATGATTTGGTATACAGGAAGGGATATAAGCCACCTTCCAGATGCCCAGAAACCTATAGAAAGATATCTTGATGATGGGAAGAATCTTCTCCTTGTGAGTCCTTCTGTCTTAAATGGTTTCTATGACCCTGAAATTCCTTCACCATTTCCCGATAACTATCTCGGCGTTGATTTGGCAACAGTTGTGTGGGATAAACTAATTCCGATTGGTTCTATTATATCACGCGACACCCTGGTGACTGGTTATCCGGATAGCCTTAAGGTGTCAACTTTTATTTCAAGATTTGACGCCTTTGAGACAACCGAAGAAGCAGCAGCTATATACAGATTACCAGAGACAGGATGGTGGGAGGGGAGACCTGGTGTGGCAGTGAGGAATCCTGCGCAGAATCCGAACCTTATTTTCTTCTCCGTACCAATCGATAAGTTGAACGGTCGGGGCAATGCCCACGATGTGGTGAGGTATGTGTTGACGGAGGAATTTGGGGTGAGGTAGTAGAGCGTAAGGCGTAGAGAGTGGGGAGTCGAAACTGGGTTTACCTCGTTAAATAGAGGCGTTGTAGAAATACCACTCTGGCGTTTATTTTTGAGTTATTTAACGGGGTGAACGCAGATGTTCACAGATGGTCAATGGGTAATTAGGTCATTAAAGACTGTAGGGCACGGTTTTAACCGTGCGAATAATATGCGAACAATGCCAATGTAGGGACAGGGCTCGTCCCTGTCCGAGAGCAGACAACCACAAGGGTTGTCCCTACATCCTGACGACTGATCTTAACCACAAAGTTCACAAAGAAAATCTGAAATCTATCTTATCTGCGTCCATCTGCGTTTATCTGCGGTTAATTTTGCTTTTTGGTATTTGATTTTTAATCTTACTACAAGGAGGTTGTATGTACAGAGCATGTGTCATACTTATCGCTCTCTTGATTGCAGTCACTGGCTTTAGCCAGCAGGCAACCACGATATACGAGATACAGATAGACAGGGATACTTTACAGAATTCCAACTGGGTAGGTTCTCTTGTAACCGTGGAGGGTATAGTTACCTGCAACTATGGTCCCATAAACTCAAGGACATTCTGTCTTGAGATGTCTCAGGCAGGTCCCTGGAGCGGAATTATGGTCTATGTTCCCTCCGCGCTTGGCACTCCTCCGGTTCCGGTGAACCTTGGCGATTCTCTTCGAATAACAGGGACAGTAAGCGAATATTACAACAATACTGAACTTGAGGTAGGTGATACGAGTGATATTGTCCGACTGGGAACCACCAATTTGCCACCGGTTTCAATAATCTCCACTGCCCATCTTGATACAACTGCGACTTCATCCTATCCA
>DAOUSS010000201.1 GCA_030627085.1 Candidatus Stahliibacteriota bacterium
ATGAGGTTGTAGCGACCTCTCCTTCGGATGCCGCTGGAGTATCCATAAGGGCAAGATTCAACCCATTCCCCACCGGAACAGTATATTTCGACGACTTCGAAATTAGAAAGGTTACAGTTGTTCCTGTTGGTATTGAAGACGAAGATAACCATGAAATTGCATCCTGCAGGTTGTTGCAAAACTATCCCAATCCATTTGTCCACGAGACTAACATAAGTTATCAGCTACCCAGAGATACTCATGCCAATTTAACGATATATGATATTCTCGGAAGAAATGTTGTAACACTTATAAGTGGACAACAGCAGGCTGGTTACTATAGTATAAGATGGGATGGTAGAGCAGAAAACGGCGAAAGAGTAGCAAACGGGATATACTTCTATCGTCTGACGACGGACGACTTCCAGAGCACGCAGAAGATGCTCATCCTGAGGTAGAAGAGAATAAGACAGTGTTGTGGGGAGGGGTTACCCCTCCCCACAATAATAAGGAGGCAAAATTGAAAAATAAAAATAGGTTTGTTCGATTTTTCTCTTTGATTATATGCCTTCTGCTATGTAGTACCTATTTGTGGGCTGGTACCTCCGGGAAGATAGCCGGTAGAATTACCGATGCCCAGAGTGGTGAACCACTGCCATTTGTTAATATCATAGTCGAAGGAACCACACTGGGTGCTGCATCTAATCTTAATGGACACTATATAATACTGAATATTCCTCCAGGAACATATTCCGTAACTGCACAAATGATGGGTTATCAGGAAGTAAAGGTAACAAATGCAAAAGTCGCAGTCGATTTTACTACGACATTGAATTTTGCCCTCAAGCCAACAATCATAGAGGTAGAAGGCATTACCGTCGTTGCTGAAAGACCTCTTATACAGATGGACCTTACTTCTACCCGAGCTGTGATAGATGCTGAAAGGATTGATCAATTGCCTGTGGAAGGATTTAAAGATTTGGTTAATCTGCAGGCTGGCGTTGTAGAGGGACATATTCGTGGAGGCAGGAGCTCAGAGGTGGTGTATATGCTTGACGGCATTTCTATCACAGATCCCTTCTCTTATGAGGTGGCAGTCGATGTTGAAAACAGTGTTGTTCAAGAATTACAGGTGATAAGTGGGACTTTTAATGCTGAATATGGACAGGCGATGTCAGGGGTGGTAAACATTGTCACCAGAGAGGGAGGCAGGAAACTTTCGGGCCGTATTACTACTTACATGGGAGACTATGTGAGTAATCATACTAAAACCTTTATGAACATAGACCAGGTAAATCCCCTTAGCACCAACAATATCGAAACTACCTTTGGTGGGCCTTCTCTTATTTTTGGTACGAAGCTTTCCTTTTATGTTACAGCAAGGAGATATTACAATGAAGGATACTTATTTGGTAAGAGGATTTTCAACCCCTCAGATTCCTGTGATTTCTCAAGTGATGCTCCAAGCGAGTGGCATATAGGTTCAACCGGTGATAGTGCAATGGTGCCTATGGCACCAACTCGTGAGAATTCTTTTTTCGGTAAATTGGCTTTTAGATCATCTCCTGCTGACAAGTTTAGTTACAATTTAATGTGGAAAAACAGAAATTTTCGTGAATATGAGCATACATTTAAGTACAATCCTGATGGTGATTATAATCGATACAATGTAGGTTATACCCATACCTTGAACTGGAATCATGTCATAAATTCAAACACCTTCTTCGAGCTTAAATTCGCCAATTCTTTCCACGATTACGGAGATTATGTTATTCCCCTATCTAGCAGCCATCAGTTCGACTCATTAAAGAATTTAGCTTTCACAACTGTTGATGATGAGGATACAATATACTACTATTATGATGACCCGGATGGACCAAGGTATGTTGATCCAGAGCGATTAGAAGACGCAACTAACTATGCATTCCGTACAGGTGGGACTCAGATGCGCCGTTTTAACAGAAATACAACATCCTATATAGGGAAATTTGATCTTACAAGCCAGGCTACTAATTCACATCTCATAAAAACGGGTGTAGAGCTTCGGAGACATAGGTTATTTCTCCATGAGTTTGAAATTGTGCCCAAGAAGGACGAGGTAGGAAGGGAGATTTATCCATTCGAACCCTATGTCCCTCCCATCAATTACACCAATCATAATAAGTACACGAACTACCCGTTTGAAGGCGCCGCCTATATCCAGGATAAGATTGAGTTCAAAGATATGATTGCCAATATCGGTATCAGATTTGATTATTTCAACTCCAATTGGAAAATTCCCACTGACCCCCGTGACCCCAATCCTAAAGACCCTCTAAGACCAGCTACACCTGAATATGACACCTTAAATCCTATCAGGGTATCGGGTGAACCATGGTTTAAAGATGCAGAGCCGAAGATGCAACTTAGTCCTCGAATTGGAATAGCATATCCCATAACCGATAGGGGGGTTTTACATGGATCGTATGGTCATTTTTTCCAGATTCCTCCATTTGAATATATATATACTGATCCTGAATTCGAAGTATATGCAGCTGGACTTACAAGCAGGATGGGGAATGCTGATCTGGAACCCCAAAAAACAGTTATATATGAAATAGGTTTGCAACAACAATTAACCGACGCTATTGCCCTTGATGTGACTGGTTTCTTCAAGAACATCAGGAACCTTTTGGGAATTAGGATTTACGAGACCTACATAGGAAGTAAGTATGCACAATATATTAACAGGGACTATGGTAATGTGCGGGGTGTAACTGTTGCATTGGAGGGTAGATATTCTCAATACTTGTACGCCTCGCTTGACTATACCTATCAAATTGCCAAAGGAAATGCATCAGACCCTAATGCCGTATTTTGGGATGCCTTGGCAAACCGTGAACCCGAGAAGTTCTTCGTGCCTTTAGATTGGGACCAAACACATACTCTTAACGGCGTTGTAACCATAGCTAATCCGCAACTCTGGGGAGTAAGTCTCATTGGAAGATATGGGTCCGGGCTTCCCTACACACCATCCTATGAGGGGATCCGTGTCGCCCGTGAAAATATCGAAAGAAAGCCCCTGCAATATAATGTCGATTTAAGGGCATACTGGAATTTTAAACTATTAGGATCACATCTCTCACTCTTTCTCAAGGTATATAACCTATTCGACAGGATGAACGAGGTAAATGTTTACACAGACACAGGCAGGGCTGGTTATACTATAATATCCAGTCCTGGCGTAGTACGTGGTATCAACACATTAGAAGAATATCTTATAAGACCTGATTTTTACTGCGCACCAAGACATATAATCCTGGGATTTTCTGTCGGATTTTAATTTTTTCCAGTAAAGTAGTTTAGGGTTATGTAAATTTCACGAATAAACCGCGGAGAACGCAGAGTTCACAGAGATAGACCAGATAAAGGACCAAATGACTCTGCGGACTCAAAAATATGGGGTGTAAAATTTTTGGAACTTTTCCATACGGATCTTGAG
>DAOUSS010000183.1 GCA_030627085.1 Candidatus Stahliibacteriota bacterium
AACACGAATATCATTTACCCTGTTAGATAACTCCATATCTAACAGGGCAGGTTAACAAATTGCACGAATTTCTTTTATTTTTTTCTTTTCGAGATGTTTTTATATTACCTATCTACCGACAAGTAGATTTGTGTGCATTCGATTAATTCGTGCAATTCGTGGTACTTTTTTCTTGACATTTCTATAAAATTGGGATATAATTAAATGATGATATGTCTGGGTATAGATACATCTACATTTGCCATTGGTTTGGGGCTAGTAAGGGACAACCAGACAGTTTACGATGTTTATTGTAACACGGGTAACCCTTCTGCAGACAGGGTTCATACACTAATCTACGGAGCATTAAAAGAGAGCGGGTTATCTCTTGGAGACATAGACCTTTTTGCCTGTGCCATTGGTCCGGGTTCTTTTACCGGATTACGGGTTGGTATAGCAACTATAGAAGGGCTGTCTTTTTCGCTCTCCAAACCTGTTTATAGTATTCTAACTTTTGATGCCCTCGTCTGGAAGTTCTCAGACTTCTGCGGACAGGTTGTGCCCATGCTTGACGCAAAAAGAGGGGAGATATATACGGCGGTATATAAAGGAGGTAAAGAGGTATTTCCCGCGAGGGCAGTAGAGCCGTATGCCTTTTTCAATACGATAGAAGGACATACACTGTTTCTTGGCGATGGTGTGGAAATTTATAGGGATGTAATACTGGATAGGTTTGGCGACAAAGCAAGTTTCTTAAATCCTAATATAGATTCACCCCGTGGAAGCGATGTTGCCTATCTGGGTATACTTTCGTACAAAGAAGGAAAACCTCACGATAACAGAATAGAACCTATATACATACATCCACCGAGGATAAGAAAAAAACGTAGTTAATTTTTACCATTAGTATGTCTCTTAAGGAGGACATATGTTGGGACTTCTTGTACTTGTATCGTTATCACCGATATACATAGCGAAGATAGATGGGATTATAGAACCTATGGCCGCTGACTACAGCGTAAGATGTATAAATGTGGCAGAGAACGAGGATTCTCCCCTCATAATAGAACTTGACACACCCGGTGGGCTCGATGAAGCGATGAGAGAGATTGTAAAGGCTGAGTTGAACGCAAGTGTTCCAGTTATAGTCTATGTTACCCCATCTGGTGCGAGGGCAGCATCTGCGGGGGTGTTTATCACACTGGCGTCCAATATTGCTGCTATGACTCCCGGGACAAACATAGGTGCTGCACACCCTGTGGGTATAGGACAACAGAAGGTCGACGAGGAGATGGTTGAAAAGGTGGTGAATGATGCGGTGGCATATATAAGGTCAATAGCAGAAAAGAGAGAAAGAAATGCGGACTGGGCAGAAAAAGCCGTGAGGCAGAGTGTCTCTGTAACAGAGAGGGAGGCACTTGGATTGGGTATTATAGACCTCATCGCGGATTCAAGGGAAGAACTTATCTCTCTCATAGATGGAATGGAGGTTGAACTTCCCGGTAGAAAAGAGACGATAAAGACAGAAGGGAGAGAGGTTGTTGAGATTCCCCAGACATTGAGAGAGAGATTCTTCTCGAAGCTTGCCAATCCCAACCTTGCATATATATTTCTCATACTCGGTATCTACGGATTGATTCTGGAATTTTCAAGACCCGGTACATTCATACCGGGGGTAGTCGGGGCAATCTGTCTCCTTCTGGCGTTTTTTGCGTTCAGGATACTACCAATAAACTATGCTGGGCTTGGATTGATAGTTCTCTCCGCCATATTCTTCGTCCTTGAGGTGCTTACCCCCACATACGGTCCTCTTGCAATAGGAGGAGTCGTATCGCTTGTACTTGGTTCTATGATGCTTATTCGTTCAGAGGCAGCATTCTTTCAGATATCTGTTCCTCTCATAATAACCACTGCAGTATTGATAGGAGGGTTTTTTGTATTTGCGCTCGGAATGGCATTCAGAACTATGAGAAGAAAACCAACGACAGGAGATAAGGGTATCATAGGACAGGTTGGAAGGGTGAAGATAAGGATAGAAGGCGAGGGAGTTGTTTCTGTTTTGGGTGAACTCTGGAATGCAGAATCTGATGAGATTATAGAAGAGGGAGAAAAGGTTGAAGTTATTGGGGTTGAAGGACTTGTATTGAAAGTAAAAAAGAAGGAGCATTAGTCATTGGTCATCAGTCCCGATGGAGTAGCTTCTGCACTCCACGGGATAAATCATTGGTTTACCCTGCTTGTCCTGTTGAAGCGGAGCTATTCAACAGGGCCTGCCCTGTAGCGTTAGTGTACAGGGTGAAATGCGAACCTGTGAGCTTATTTCATCGGGGTCAATGCCGCTATGGTGGAGGGATGGCCGAGTGGACGAAGGCGCACGACTCGAAATCGTGTGTCCGATTTATCGGATCGGGGGTTCGAATCCCTCTCCCTCCGTAGATTATATAAAATCAGATAAAGATAGTAATTGAGTTATTAGGTTATTAGGTCGTTATAGTACCAGAAGCTGATTGTTTATCATGGAGTTGTAGGCATACCTGTCCCGTCACAGGCGGGAAATTCAATTTGTGCTGGTGTTTGCACGATTTGAAATCGTGCCTACAAGATTTATCTGTGTTTCTACTGTCCATACGGATTCGTAGATGTCGGCAGACAGGTAAGACCAACCTTTTTATCCCATCTTTTAACCTTTGTACTCCGTTAGCTAACGTGGTCGCGCAAAAACAGCCGTGCAGCAAGCCTGTCTACCCTGCCTACCGGCAGGCAGGCGACAGGTAGATTGGAGTTAATCCGTGGAGTTAATTCGTGGAGTTAATCCGTAAGGATTTGGAATTTACCCGTAAGGGTTTTATATAAAAGCCTGACGCCTTAATTCCAAAGGCTGACCTACCTACCGTCAGGCAGGTATCAAAATGCAAAATTACAGATTAAAATTCAAAAATGTTCTGAACTCTCTGCGTGCTCTGCAGTTAATGTTTTACATATTTTATTTGACATTTGAAGAAAATTGTAGTATAATGTAACAGAATGCAGATTGATTGTTGCTGAATGAGGAGGATTGTATGGTGGAGAAAATAAGTATTGTAACAGGCGGAGCAAGAGGAATAGGAAAAACAATAGCAGATTCATTAAAAGAGAGAGGAAACAGGGTATTTATATGGGATGTAAGTGAGGATGGAAAGAAAACAGCAGATGAACTCGGCGTAAGATTTATGAGGGTTGATGTGTCAGATTATGAAGATGTAGGTAGAAATGTAAAAACAGTATTAGAGGATGTGGGCAGAATTGATATATTGATCAATAATGCTGGTATAACAAGAGATAATTTACTTTTAAGAATGAGTGAAGAGGAGTTTGATTCCGTGATAAGGGTCAATCTTAAAGGGACATTCAATACTACTCGTGCAGTACTTCCATCTATGATTAAAAACAGATGGGGAAGGATAGTGAATATCTCCTCTGTTATCGGAATTATAGGTAACAAAGGACAGGCAAATTATGCTGCATCCAAGGCCGGGATTATAGGATTTACGAAATCCGTTGCCAAAGAGGTTGCCACACGGGGAATTACTGTGAATGCAATTGCACCCGGGTTTATAGAAACCGAGATGACAGAAAGACTTCCAGATGATGTAAAGACAGCATATCTGAAATCAATTCCGATGGGAAGACTTGGCAATACAGATGATGTTGCCAATCTTGTCCTCTTTCTCGTATCAGATTCTGCTTCATATATAACTGGGCAGGTTGTACATATAGATGGTGGAATGGTAATGTAAGCCGGCGTAGCTCAGATGGTAGAGCACCTGACTGTGGATCAGGGTGTCATGGGTTCGAGTCCCGTCGCCGGTATTTGCCCCTATC
>DAOUSS010000307.1 GCA_030627085.1 Candidatus Stahliibacteriota bacterium
ACTCCAGAGGTAGGATAGGTGTGGGGTAGGGAGCTCGCGGTTAAGCTTGTAGGCACGCCTGCCCCGATAATGGCGGGGGGTTCAAACCGTGCAGATCTACCTATCGGTAGACAGGTAATAGCACAAATTGAATTTGTGCCTACAATCCTCAGTCTCTGTATTCTCTGTGGTTAGGTTTTTCGTAATACCAAAACCCATAAAAATAGACTGATATGAAGAAATTACTTAAACGTTTAAAACAAGACAAAATACTGGTTGCAGATGGTGCTATTGGAACAATGCTAATGTCACACCTTAAACTAGGCGAATCTCCTGAATCCATCAACCTTACACACCCCGAGATTTTAGAAGAGATTGCCAGTCTTTATCTTGACGCCGGTGCAGATATAATCCAGACAAACACCTTTGGTGCGTCCCCTCTAAAGCTCTCGCTTTACTCCCTTGAGGACAAAACAGAGGAAATAAACAGAAATGCTGTCCTCGCTGTCAGAAAGGTTGTAGGGAATCGTGCATACATTTTAGCCTCTTGTGGTCCAAGCAATAAACTCTTAAAACCATATGGGGACGCTGACCCTGAAGTTGTATATAATAGTTTTGAAAGACAAATAAAGGCACTCATCAGTGCTGGAGTTGATATAATATGCATAGAGACTATGACTGACCTGAGAGAGGCAACACTGGCGATTAAAGCAGCAAAAACTGTCTCTCCATCAATCCCTATCATAGCAACTATGACATTTGATCTTACACCAAGGGGCTTTTACACGATAATGGGAGTAAATATAGAGGAAGCTGTATCGGGTCTTGAGATGGCAGGAGCAGATATCATAGGCTCCAACTGCGGTAATGGCATAGAAAATATGATTAAGATAGCCCTGGAGTTTAAAAAATATAGTAACCTTCCCCTGATAATTCAGCCCAATACAGGTCCCCCAAAATTGGAAGATGGCATACCTGTCTATCAGGAGACACCAGAATTTATTGCAGAAAAGGCTAAAGAACTGGTTGCCATAGGAGTATCAATAATTGGGGGCTGCTGTGGAACGACACCAGAACATATTCGCGCCATAAGAAAAATGGTCGATTCCTTCTCGGACTGTAAATGTAGGCACGATTTCAAATCGTGCTGACACAAGTTATCCCTCCACCGTGGCGGGGGAAATTCGTGCCTATCTACCTGTCGCCTGCCTGCCGGTAGGCAGGGTAGACAGGCAAATGCTCTAAACGGATTGGTAGTCAGATTTTTTCCTGAACAGAAGGATATTATGAAGTGGTGGAAGAAGTTTTTTGATGAACCTTATGGTAAGGCTATCTTAGAGTCTTTTGAGGAAAGGGCACCAGGGGAAGTAGACTTTATTGAGGATGTACTCTCGCTTCCCAAGAATGCAAAAATCCTTGACTTATGTTGTGGATTGGGAAGGCACTCAATTGAACTCGCAAAGAGAGGTTATAAGGTGACGGGAGTCGATGTTACATCTCAATATTTAAAGACCGCCCGAGCCAAGGCAAAGGAAAAGGGAGTAAAGATAGATTTCATTGAAGGCGAGATGCGAAATATATCCTTCTATGAGGAATTCGATGCGGCAATAAATATGTTTACTTCGTTTGGCTTCTTTGAAGAAGATAAAGACAATCTTAAAGTTCTTGAGAATGTCTCAAAAGCCTTGAAACCACATGGCAAGTTTCTGATAGATGTTATAAATCGAGACTGGATTGTAAAAAACTATAAAAAAAGAGACTGGAGAGAAAGTAGCGAGGGTTTAGTTCTTGAGGTAAGAAAATTTGACCTTTCAAGGAGTATAAACTATGCCAAGCAGATAATAATTCGGGGAGGAGAGAGAATTGAGAAGAGTACGATTGTCAGGATGTATTCATTCCATGA
>DAOUSS010000002.1 GCA_030627085.1 Candidatus Stahliibacteriota bacterium
ATAAAAGGCTGACGCCTTAACTCCATCACAATCGACATTAAAAGCTCTCCTGTGGACAACCACAAGGGTTGTCCCTACACTGTAGGGACAAAGTTTATTCCTGTCCGCAACATGGGAAAATCACATTTTTGCACAGCCTGTGAAGGTTGCTCCTACCTATCCCTCTCTTCACTTTTCACCATTCACTTTTCACTCTTCACTCCTCACCCTTCTTCTCCTCTTCGTCTATCACTTCGTACTCTGCCTCCTGTGGACCCTCCTCCTTTTTTGGTTCTTCTTTCTTCTCTTCTTCTTTGCCTTCTTCTGTCTTCTTATACATCTCTTCTGCCAGTTTATAAGATGCCTTTTGAACTTCCTCTATAGCTTTTTTTATTGCCTCTGTATCATTACCATCTTTCACTTTCTTCAAAGAGGTGAGGGCGTTCTCTATAGCACCTCTTTCCTCTTGTGTCACTTTATCACCAAATTCCCTCAATGATTTCTCTACTGAATATATAACCGCATCTGCCTGGTTTCTTGTCTCTATCAACCCCTTCTTCTTCCTATCTTCTGCCTCATGTTCTTTTGCCTCCTTCTCCATCTTTTCAATCTCTTCCTGTGATAACCCGGAAGAGGATGTTATACGGATAGACTGTTCCTTGCTGGTTGCCTTGTCCTTCGCAGAGACATGCAGTATCCCGTCAGCATCTATATTAAACGTAACATCGATCTGTGGAATTCCCCTTGGCGCAGGTGGGATGCCCATAAGATCAAATCTTCCAAGTGTGCGATTGTCTGCTGCCATAGGGCGCTCACCCTGAAGTACATGTATGGTAACGGCTGTCTGTCCATCCTCCGCAGTTGTAAACACCTGACTCTTACGAGTTGGAATTGTAGTATTCCTTGGTATTATCGATGTCATAACCCCGCCAAGTGTCTCAATACCAAGCGTGAGGGGAGTCACATCCAGAAGCAGAACTTCCTTTTTTCCTTCTCTCCCTGCTGAAAGCATGTCACCCATAATGCTTGCACCAATCGCAACAACCTCGTCAGGATTTACACCCTTGTGTGGCTCTTTGCCAAAGAAATTCCTAATAAATTCCTGTACCTTTGGCATTCTCGTCATACCGCCCACAAGTACTATCTCATCTATATCCTCCACGCCTTTTATACTGGAACCAGCTTTCTTTAAAGCATCTTCAAGCGCCTTTTCGGTTGGGGGCCTCATACCTTCCAGTAGATCCGATACCAGTGATTCAAGTTTTGCCCTCGTCACTTTCATCTCAAGGTGCTTTGGACCAGATGCGTCTGCTGTAATGAACGGCAGATTGATATCAGTCTCGAGAACCGTTGACAGTTCACATTTTGCCTTCTCTGCCGCATCTCTTATACGCTGAAGTGCGGATCTATCCTTTCTTAAGTCAATTCCATACCCTTTTCGAAACTCATCCGCAAGCCAATCTACTATACGCTGGTCAAAGTTGTCTCCACCAAGATGTGTATCACCATTTACTGCAATAACCTCAATCATAGGTGGTGTTTCTCTCATATCTATCTCCAGAATGGATATATCGAATGTTCCACCACCTAAGTCAAACACTGCAACTTTTTGTTTCTTTGATGATCCAAGCCCGTATGCAAGCGATGCAGCTGTGGGTTCATTTATAATTCTCTGGACTTCAAGTCCTGCTATCTTACCAGCATCCTTCGTTGCCTGTCTTTGAGAATCATTGAAATAGGCGGGAACAGTAACCACTGCCTTTGTAATCTTTTCTCCGAGATATGCCTCTGCTGCTTCCTTCAGGTATTTGAGTATCATAGCAGACATTTCAGGTGGTGAAAACTGTTTACCCGCAACTATTACTCTCGCGTCTTGATGAGGACCTTTCACGACCTTATAAGGAACAAGTTTCATCTCCTCTGTCACTTCGCTGTGCCTTCTACCCATAAACCTCTTTATAGAGTATATCGTATTCTCTGGATTTGTTATCATTTGTCTCTTTGCTGAAGGACCAATAACCCATTCCTTTGTCTTTGGATTAAATGCAACCACGGAAGGTGTGGTCCTTCCACCCTCTGGATTTGGTATTACGATTCTCTCACTACCGTCCACGGCTGCAACACAGGAGTTTGTTGTTCCAAGGTCTATTCCTATTATTCTTTCTTTTTTTGCCATAATATTACCTCCTTTTCTGTGTTACCACAACCCTTGCGGGTCGGGCAAGTTTCCCCTTTAAGTTATATCCCTTTTCAAGTTCCTCTATGACAATCCCATCCTTGTGCTTGGATGGAACCACAGATACTGCCTCGTGGTACCTGGGGTCAAATTCCTTACCTACTGATTTAAAAGCCTCAACACCTTCTTTTTTTAATATGCTTAACAGGTGCTTGTATATCAGTTCAATACCCTTAGAGAAGTCATTATCGCTATGTTTCACCATAAGTGCCCTTTCAAAATTATCAACGACTGGGATGAATTCTTTGAGGAGCCTTTCGTTTGCATACTTCATAAATTCCTCAGATTCCTTTTTCATACGCTTCTTATAGTTTTCAAGATCTGCAAGCGCCATAAGATATTTATTCCTTAGTTCCTTGATCTCTTTATTTTTGGTTTTTATCTCTTCTTCCAGTTCTTTTTTTGTCTTTTTCTTTTCCATAAATCCCCCATACAATATCAAAAATCAAAATGCAAAAAGTTGACGGTTAACAGGCTTCGGTGAACTCAGCCGAACCGTTATCGGTGATCGGTAATATAAAATCTGTAATCTAAAATCTACTACACATTCGTTACTATTATTCCAATCCTGTCCCATCGTATCTTTTTGAGCAACTTATACATAGGGATTTCTTTCTTCCAGGACCAGTGGATTATAAATGGCCTTCCCCTTAAATTATCATAAGGTAATGGTCCCCAGAATCGTGAGTCATAAGAGTTGTCTCTGTTATCCCCCATTAAAAAAACATAGTCCTCCGGTATCACTACAGGTCCAAAATTATCTCTGACATACCCGCCTGCATTTCGAAATTCACCATTCTGCCACAGGCTCTGATATCGTTCTCTGTCACTTATTTTGAGCGGAGGATAAATATGATGTTTATCCGTGTGAATAACATAGGGCTCCTCCACTTTTTCTCCATTTATATACAGAACCTTACTTCTTATTTCGACCGTATCTCCCGCAACTGCAATACATCGCTTGACAAAGTCCTTACGCTCAAGAGGAAATCTAAATATAACAATCTCTCCACTCTCTGGCTGATTCCACTTGAATACCATCTTGTTTCGAAATGGTACCTGCAACCCATAATTGAACTTTGTTGCAAAAAGGAAATCGCCAATAAGGAGGGTGTCTTCCATAGAACCCGTCGGTATCTTGTATGCCTGAATCACATATGCCCTTATTAAAATCACTGCCAGTACAATAGAAACCACATCAAGTAACCATTTTCGTGTTTTCTTCTCTTTCATTAAAAGACCCCCTTGTATATAGTATTGTAAAAACCAAACCACACCTGCCTACTGCAGGCAGAACAGTTTGCAAAGAGAGAAAAGCAGCAGATAATAAGTAGTACGGGTTACATATATAGTTGTATTTCATGGCAGAAAGTTACAAAATCATTCTCTCACTGCAAGAAACGCCTCCTTCGGTATCTCGACCATTCCTATGCGTTTCATCTTTTTCTTACCTTCTTTCTGTCTCTCAAGCAGTTTACGCTTTCTAGTTATATCTCCTCCATAGCACTTCGCTGTTACATCCTTTCTTATGGGTGCAACCCTTGATTTTGCTATAATTCTGCCATTACTGGATGCCTGTATCACAACCTCAAACAACTGCCTCGGTACAATCTCCTTCAATCTCCTTGTCAACCTTACTCCTTCGTGGTATGCCCTCTCTTTTGATACTATATTTGAAAAGGCATCCACTTGCTTTCCATTTACCAATATGTCAAGTTTCACGAAATCTCCGGGTTTGTACTCCAGGAATTCATAGTTAAGAGAAGCGAAACCCTGGGATATTGATTTCAAATTATCATAAAAATCAAATATAATCTCCGAGAGTGGAATCTCATATTCTATCTCCACCATATTCTCTCTGTGATAAAGAATAGACCTCTGTATACCTCTTTTGCCTTCACAAAGCTCGAGTATTTTTCCTATATATTCAGGAGGCGTGAATATTTTTGCCCTTACAATCGGTTCCTCTATGTTCTCTATTTCTGTAGGCTTAGGAAGTTGTCCAGGGTTTTCTATCCAGATAATACCTCCATTACGGAGAACGATTCTGTATCGTATATTGGGAGAAGTAGTAACTATGGAGATACCCATCTCTCTCTCCAGTCTCTCTTCTATAATCTTCTTATGGAGCATACCAAGAAACCCGCATCTAAAACCAAATCCAAGCGCGGATGATACTTCAGGTTCATATACAAGACTTGAATCCGCAAGAACAAGTTTCTCAAGTGCCTCTTTTAACGAGTCATAATCCTCACCATCTGCTGGATATACCCCAGCGTACACATATGGAGTTACCTCACGATAGCCCGGAAGTGGCTCCACATTCTGGATTTCAATTTTTGCTTTTTGCGTTTTGCGTTTTGTCCCGCGGGAGCGGAATGCCGTCAAAGGCGGGGCATTTTGCACTTTGCATTTTGCACTTTGCATTTTCATTATGGTGTCTCCAACCTTTACATCCTTTGCATCTCTTATATTGCAAATTATATACCCTACATCTCCTGATTCAAGAACCTCTGATTTTGTCCTGTCAGGGGAGAAGTAACCCACTTCCTGCACCTCAAAGGTCTTTCCACCTCTAAAAAACTGAACAATATCGCCAGCTCTTATACTTCCACACATAACCCTTATATAGGGAATAGCTCCTCTATATTCATCGTAGTATGAATCAAATATGAGCGCTTGTAAAAGGGAGCCTTCTCTTCGAGGTGATGGAATCTTCTCTATTATTCTTCCCATAAGTTCCTCAACCCCCCATCCGTTTTTTGCTGACACAAGGAGTATCTCATCTGAATCAAGCAGATCTATAAGTTCTCTCCTTACATCCTCAATGTGTGCATTTGGAAGATCTATCTTGTTTATAACCGGAATTATTATAAGACCTGCGTCAAGTGCCATATAAAGATTACTCATAGTCTGTGCCTGAACCCCTTGAACTGCATCAACGAGAAGGATTACTCCCTCACATGCAGCAAGACTCCTTGTCACCTCATAGGAAAAATCAACATGCCCCGGCGTATCTATAAGATTGAGTATAAACCCCTTATATTCCATTTTTATGGGATGTGCCTTTATCGTTATTCCGTGCTCCCTTTCAAGCTCCATCCTATCCAGAACCTGCTCCCTCATAAGTCTCCTTGGGATGGTCTCTGTAATCTCAAGCATCCTGTCCGCAAGGGTAGATTTTCCATGGTCTATATGGGCAATTATACAGAAATTACGTTTATCCATAAATGTAGTAATTAGGTTATTGAGTTATTAAGTCATTGAGTGTCTGGTAAAAAAATAGTGTCCGAATGAAATTTTCACCGGGATCTAATTAAGTAAATGGTTGTAGCACTTCGTTACACATTACACATTCCACATTTCACATTCCACCTTCCACATTTCACATTACACATTCCACCTGGCTGGAACTGCGATTATGTTGTCAATCAACCTTGTCCTGCCAAAATAGACAGCAAGGGCGAGTAGTACCGGTTTGTTTATTGTCTTTACAAGTTTTAGGTTCTTACTGTCAACCACCTCTATATAATCAATTCGTGCCGTCCTTTTCCCTTCTATCATCTTGCGCATTGTTTTAATAATTTTATCTGTATTATCCTCACCCTCTTCTACCAGATTTTTTCCGAAGAGCAAGGATTTATACAGAACTGCAGCGTCTTTCCTCTCCTTGTCCGTCAAGTGTATATTTCTTGAAGAGACTGCAAGTCCATCACCTTCTCTAACAGTGGGAGAGAGGACTATCTCTATATCAAGATTCGTATCAGAAACCATTCTCTTTATCAGTATCGCCTGCTGATAATCCTTTTCTCCAAACACTGCAAGATGCGGTCTAACAATGTTAAAAAGTTTCATACATACAGTAGCAACCCCTCTCATATGTCCTGGTCTTCTTGCTCCACAGAGTGTAGCATCAAATCCTTCTACCTCTACATAGGTTGAATAACCTGTGGGATACATATCTTTTATGTCTGGATAAAATAGTATATCAACATCTCTCTCTTTAAGAAGTCGTTTATCACGCTCAAAATCCCTCGGATAGGTCAGATAATCTTCAGATGGTCCAAATTGCTTTGGATTTACAAATATGCTTACTACAACAATCTCAGATAGAGATCTCGCTCTATCTATAAGGGAGAGGTGCCCTTTATGCAGAAAACCCATCGTCGGGACAAACCCTATCTTCTCCTCCTTTCGGAGTTCACAAGAGAGGATCTGCATATTTTTTACAGTAGTAATTACCTTCATAGATTCTATTATACAGTTCTGTTATGGATACCTTTTCTTTTGGATGTATAAAAAAAGGAGCAATCTCCTTCAAAGGAACAAGCACAAATAGTCTCTCGGTAAGCCTGGGGTGAGGTATAATAATGCCAGGGGCGTCTATAAGCATATCGCCAAAAAAGAGTATATCTATATCAATCGTTCTTGGCGCAAATCTTTTACCCCTTTCTCTACCAAGATGGGCTTCTATCTTATGAATGTATCCGAGGAGTTCAAACGGCGAGGCAGAGGAGAAATCGTACTCCAGAACACAATTTAGAAACATTGGCTGTGGGGTTTCAGCCACAGGTTCTGTTTCGTAAACTGATGATGTCTTTACGATTCTCCCATATTTAGAAAGACATTTTGCAGCCTCTTGTAGATTAGATAATTTTCCTCTTAAATTAGACCCAAGACAGAGGTATGTTAACAATCAGTATCACCCTCCTTTAACTCTTCAAGGTAAGAAACGGCAGTAACATCCGCCACAGCATAAATATAGATATTGAGAAGAAGACAATAGAAACCCATCAAAATCTATTTATATTATAACACAAAAATCCCAAAATTTCAAGTTTTTTTTGAAAAAAATATAATCCTGCCTTAAAAATACTTGACAAACAGGAAATTTTGGTGTAAAATAGGCAAATGCAAGGGTCGAATTGGACGCAGATTTACGCAGATTATCAAGATTTTTTATATTTCTTCTATTATTATGGTGTAAACAAGGGGAAATGGAGAACGTCCCACTTCGTTGGTGCCCGAAAGTGAAAAATATGAAGTTTTATAAGTTATTGTTTCTCAATAAAATATAATTTTTTCTTCTCCATTTCTCTATATTCACCCTTTCTCCTTATGATTTTCGCAGTTAATTCGTTATCCTGTTCATCTGCGTAAATCTGCGTCCAAAAATAACAATTTTGCATTTTGATTTTTGATATTTGATTTTTAATTTTTTATATATTGTATGGGGGTTATATGGCTCTTGTGGAATGTGTTCCGAATTTTTCTGAAGGAAGAAATAGAAATGTAATAAAGGCGATCACTGACGAGATTGAGTCTGTAGAAGGAGCTACGCTTTTAGATGTTGATCCCGGTAAGGCAACAAACAGGACAGTTGTAACATTTGCTGGAACACCGGAGGCAGTGGTTGAGGCAGCATTTCAAGCAATAAAGAAGGCAAAAGAGCTTATAGATATGTCAGGGCATATGGGTGAACATCCAAGAATGGGTGCAACAGATGTATGCCCGCTCGTGCCAATATCGGGTATAACTATAGAGGAGTGCGTTGAACTTGCACATAAACTCGCAAAAAGAGTGGGTGAAGAACTGGAGATACCCGTATACCTCTACGAATATGCAGCGACATCTCCCCAGAGGAAAAGCCTTGCAGACATAAGAAAAGGAGAATACGAAGGCCTCAAAGACAAACTTAAGGACCCAAACTGGGTACCGGATTACGGACCTGCAGGCTTTGATAAAAAGGCAGGTGCAACTGTTATAGGAGTAAGAGAATTTTTAATAGCATACAATGTAAACCTTAATACAAGGGACAGAAAACTTGCACAGAAGATTGCCCTCAACATTCGTGAAAGTGGGAGAGCAAAGAGGGATGAAGAGGGAAGGATTTTAAGAGACGAAAACGGTACGATTATAAAGACAAAAGGGAATCTTAAGTGCGTAAGGGCAGTAGGGTGGTATATTGACGAGTATAATATGGCACAGGTATCTATCAACCTTACAAATTACAAGGTAACTCCACTCTATCGCGTGTTTGATGAGTGTTGTAAGGAAGCAGCGAAACTGGGGCTGAGGGTAACCGGAAGTGAAGTTGTCGGGCTTATTCCAAAGGACGCACTACTTGAGACAGGGAGACACTATCTATTAAAACAGGGGAAAACCGCAGGTGTTCCTGAAAAGGAGCTTATAAGGGTTGCTGTCCAGACACTTGGACTATCCGAGCTAAAACCATTTATTCCAGATAAAAAGATAATCGAATACAGGGTAGAGAAGCAGAAATCTCTTCTCCAGATGACCGCAAGGGATTTTATAGATGAGGTATCTATGGACTCTCCTGCTCCCGGGGGTGGCAGTGTATCAGCTCTCTCAGGCGCTCTTGGAGGCGCCCTCCTGTCAATGGTATGCAGTCTCACGGTTGGCAAAAAGGGATACGAGAATGTATGGAAAGCAGTCAAGGAGATGGGAGAAAATGTACAAAAATTGAAGGATGAACTTATAAGACTTGTGGATGATGACACAGAAGCATTTAATGGGATAATAACTGCGATAAAACTTCCTAAAAAGACAGAAGAGGATAAGAAAAAAAGAGATGAGGCAGTAGAAGAGGCAACAAAGAGAGCAATTCTCGTTCCTCTGAGAGTTATGCGAGAGGGCAAAAAGATACTTGAACTGTTGAAGGAGGCTGCAAGTATATGTAATGTGAATGCAATATCAGATATTGCAGTAGGTGCACTTGAGGCGGAAACTGCGGTCAGAGGAGCAGGATTGAATGTGGATATAAACATCCCAAATGTAAGAGATGAGAAATTTAAGAAAGATGTAGTAAATGAAAGGGAAGAGATAGAAAAAGAGGCAGTTAAGATGAGAAAAGAGATAGAGAGGGTAGCGAAAGGGAGGATGATGGGGAAGTGATGGAAATAGTTTATTGGTTTAATAGTTTATTAGTTTAATAGTTTGTTAGTTTAATAGTTTATTAGTTTGTTAGTTGGTCAGGTTATTTGGAGTGACAGCGTTTACGTTTAAATTTGTTGAATCCATCGACCAATAAAAAAATACGAAATTGCAATTTTTTTCTTGACATTTCAAAAATTAAAGTGTATAATTTAGGTGTTAGGTGTCGGGTGATAGGTTCAAGGTGTTAGGTGAAAAATAACTCATTTTGATTTTTAATCTTTGATTTTTAATTTTACCAGGGGGTGCCTATAGGGAATTAGGGTATGCGGCCTGGTATAAAACTATTGTAACTGTCAATTTTGGCGTATGCCCTCATACTCCTGCAGGTATAATGAATAAGCGCCAGGTCTCGTCCTGGCTTTTTTTATAGAATAATGCGTTCGTAGGAGGAATTTGGAAAGATTGCAGATAGAGTCTAAAGATAGAGGATTGGCGAATGCTACATTCTGTGTAGTTTTTGCCAATGCCGTCTTTTTTCTCCTTAACTTTGGAAAAGGTGTCTTAATAGCCAATTACATTGGAGCAGGAACAGATATGGATGCATATCTTGCGGTCGAATCCATCCCTGCTATTTTAATCGCTCTTCTTTCGGGGGCGCTTATTGCGGGTGTCATTCCTGAATTATCAAAGATAAAGAATTCAAAAGAAGGGTTGAATTTGTCCAACTCCATCTTGAACATAACTATAATCAGCGCATCTTTCATGGTGTTTATATTGATAATCTCCTCCCGTTTCATTATCCCTACCTTCTTTGAGTTAGAGAATTCAAAGATAGCGATAAAATTAAGTTATTTCTTATTTCCATTTCTGATAACAGGACTCGCGTTTAGTGTACTTAAAAGTATTGCAAACACACACAAAATCTTTCTGCTCCCTGCCCTGTCCCCTTCAATATATATTCTCATCATTATTCTATGCGTTATATTACTCTCTCAAAGATTGGGAGTTATTAGTCTTGGCATCGGCGTCCTCGTTGGTTCCATTCTACAGGTATTATTCATATTTTCTGAGCTAAAAAAACATGGATTTCGTTATAAACCTTATGTGGACTTTCATAATCCTCACCTTTCTAAAACCGCCAGAATGACTGCGCCTTTGGTTGTTGGTTCTGCCCTTGCAAATTTCAATGTTTTTGTAGACAGAGTAATGGCATCAAGGCTGTCTGCAGGTAGTGTTTCAGCACTCCATTACGGTTATATCCCTCTCACATTTGTTCTTAGCTTCTTCACGGTAGCGATCTCAACCAGTATATTGCCCTATTTTAGTGAGTATGCAGCATCCAATAATATTAAGAAAATCAAGAGCACATTTATGTCAGGGGTAAATCTTTCTATATTTATTACATTGCCGGTAGCGGTATTGTTTTGGTCGATTGCTACTCCTCTTGTTAAGATCGTTCTTGAGAGAGGAGCATTTACTTCAAACAATACTGCGGCGGTCTCAACGGCACTTAGACTCTATGCTCTGGGGCTTCCCTTTATAGCAATTAATGCTATCATCGTAAGAGTTTACCATGCTCTTCAAAAAAATATAGTGATAATGTTAGTTGCTATACCGTATGTTGTATTCAATATTCTCTTCAACTGGATTTTGTCAAAACCCCTTGGACATGGAGGAATTGCTCTTTCCACCTCGATTGATTATTTTATTGTCGTATCTATCCTGTTTGTTATATTAAACAGTCAGATCGGGGGCTTATTTGCAAAAAGACATCTGATTTCTTGCTGTAAAACTATCTTATGCACCTGTATTATGGCATTCTCCATTTATGCCTTTCTCTATTATTCTAAAGAATTTGCCATAGTTACCAGTTTATTATCATCAATAATTATTGGTCTGGCGATATATTGGTTGACTGCGTTACTCATCAGACACGGAGAGATAAAAAATCTTTGTAATATATCCAGAAAAATACTCAACAGATAGATTATGGAAATTGCATTAGTTCCGCTATTTGCTGCTATTGCTTACTTTGGCATCCTCATTCCGGGGGTAAGTCTTGCTGTCACATTATTTGCTGCCTATTCTCATATCAGTATATTCATAGGACCTGTCTTCTTGCCATTGGTTGCTATTACATTGGCAAGTTTTATCTTATATAAGTTATTTAAAAGAGACTTAACTATTGCCTATCTACCCGTAAATAAATTTATATTTCTCTTTATTGCTACTATCTTTTTCTCTCTATTCTTCACACAGGACTGGGAGAGAGCGATCTACGATCTTTTTATTTTCTTAAAATCGTTGGTCCTCTTCTTTCTGATTGTCAATATTGCTAAAGACGAAAATACTATAATTCATCTTATTGAAACGGTCGTAGTTGCTGTTTTATGCGGCTCAATTATTGCATTAAGTGAGTATCATACTACCATCCATGTATTTCTATTTAGTGGGCGCACGGGTAGTGTGCTTGAGGATCCTAATTTTTTTGCTTCAATGTTGGTATCAGTTTTGCCTTTCTCTATTTTCCTCTTTAAGAGAGAAAGAAATCTGTATTTAAAATCGTTTTGGGGTGTCTGCTCCGTTTTTCAGCTCTTTTCAATAGTTCCTACCTTCTCGAGGGGAGGGATAATTGGACTAGTTGTAATACTCTTTCTTGTTGTACTACATGAAAGAAAGAATAAGTGGACTTGGATAGTGCTCCCATTAGTTATCTTAGTCTTTGCTATAGTTGTTCCATTCGACTTTTGGATAAGAATTATGACCTTAATAAATACACAGTATGACAAAGCTATCGGTCACAGACTCCTTCTTATGAAGTCCGGAATAAAAGTATTCTCCCAATACCCAATAATAGGAGTTGGGACAGGTGATTTTATAAACGCCATATCAAGATATATGAATCATCCAATGGTTGCGCATAATATGTATCTACATGTTTTTGTGGAGACAGGTATTATTGGAGGCACGTTCTTTCTTTGTATACTTGGAAATGTGCTTTGGAGTCTCCACAGAGCAAAACAGATAAGTGACCTGGCTGCTTATATGGAAATCTCCCTAATAGGATTGTTTGTAACGGCCTTCTTTCTCTCTATACACTTTCATTTTTGGGTATGGGCACTCCTTGGGATTGTATCGGCATTCTTGAGGATTAAATTATGGCGGAGACCTTACTGGTTATATTAATAATATTCGGGAAATCGATACAGAATCTATGTCTTTGCTACTCTCCTTTACAGGATTATAAACTCATAGGAGATAAGTTTGACCTTGTTATTGCAGACCCACCATCGAAGCAAATTGTGGACAGTATACGGAAATATAATTCCTCATTACCAATACTTGGATATAGAGATTTAATCGCAATGCATTCCTGTTATGAAGACTGGAATAAATGCAACTTGAAAGAATTCGCGTTTCTTCATAGTACTGACCCTGCGGGTGTTAGTGTAATTTCGTGTAATGATAGTTGCATAATCAATTGGGAGGAGGATTGGAGGGATATAGTAATAGGCTATAATTTATACAAATCAGTATACCCTGACAGCAATTTAGTAAGGGTTAACAGAGATATTATTACCAGTACAAGTTATGTGGACAAAGAGTTCAAACCTCCTCAATACTACTTAATCAAATCTGTTACAGATTCTTACGGTGAGGTAGATTTTTCAATTGTCAAGTGTGTAGATGCCAAAACGAAGCCTATAATGCTTACCAACCAGGATTACAAAATCTTAGATATAGATACTGTGGATGACAGCATAAGTTTCAGCATCTATCTGAGCATCAAAAAATTTGGAAATACAAAGCCTGATAGTGCACTTGTGCACTTATACTTAAATCGCGGATGGTTTAATTTTGTTGATTATTCATTTATCATGACTTCAATAGATAATAGAAAGTATACTTGCACCACCAATATAACACTTCCAACATCATATAAAGCCGGCATATCATACTATTTCCAGTTTATAAAAGATACCACCATCTTCAGGTTACCTGCTGAGGACTTCACTTATTATACGACAAACCCAAATAATAGATTGAAAAATCCTAATTATGGCTGGTATGCAATGGATGTCACAAGTCCAGATTGGATATCACATTATGTCTCACAATGCAAAATTATACTATCTATGGGTATGGATGGCATATTTGCTGACGATGCCGCAAGGGATATACTATGGCGTTTGGATTGCAAACCTCTTGGATATAAAGAAAAAACTTGGATAGACGGGATGAATAGAATGATTTCGTTTGTACGGAAGACTATATATCCTCAAATACTTATATTCAATGGACTAAGAGACGACCTTATATTTCTTGAATCCGCCGACGGAGGAGTGATTGAACACTTCGTACATACAAACTCCGGATACCTATCAAAAAAGAATTGGGAAAGACAGATCAATACAATGCTAAAAAGCCCTCCCGGGAAAAAAATACTTGTAATTTCCAGGGGAAAGGAAGAAGACGCATCTGCAAGAATTTTCTCCATTGCATCATATCTACTTGGTAACTCGAAAGATTCCTACTACTGCTACGCTGAAAATTACGATAGGATGGAGTACTACCCTGAATATGAGATTGATATCGGATATCCGTTGAGTGAAAAATCAACTTTATTGGCGCTCTTTGACAAAAAAACAGGTATCTATAAGCGATATTTTTCTAATGGTATTGTTTTAGTAAATCCAGATGCCTTAAATTCCAAAGCATTTAAATTTGATGATACCTTGCATCATGTAGTACTCCATGAAAACACGTGCAAATATATCCCAATTGCTAATTCTTTATCTCTCTCTTCCAAAAGCGGTGCAATTCTATTATATGAAAAAAAGAATTAAGGTACTTCAAATTGTTAAAACACTCGATGTCCTTGGGGGAGCAGAAAGGATGGCTTATTGTATTGCAAAAGGTTTGGATAAAAAGCGGTTCAATATCACAGTATGTTCTCTTAAAAGGTTCTCGTCTCCAATTTTGAAAGAAATGGAAGAAAACGATGTCAAAGTGTATTTTATTAAGAATAAAAAGAAACTGAGTATGAGCTTTTACAACGACCTCCTTTCTGTTATAAGGACGGTCAAACCAGATATTATACATACACACAATTTTTACCCAAATATGTACGGCAGATTACTTGGGAAAATGATGCCCAGGGCGAAAATTGCAATACACGAGCATGGAACCGCGTATCTTAAAACAAGAAAGGAAAGATTTATAGATAAATGCCTTATTGGTTTTACGGATATGGTACTGGCAGTCTCAATGAGCGTCGTCAACTCATTAGTTGATATAGAAGGTATACCTCCATCTAAAATCACACTCCTTCCAAATGGCGTTGATTTAAATGAATTCAATCCAGCAAATATTCATACAAATGACATAAAAAAGTCCCTCGGTATACCTTCCTCCTCTAAGATCGTTGGAATGGTTGCTCGACTCCATAAGCATAAAGACCATGAAACCCTACTTTATGCTATGTCCGATATTATCAAAAATGAACCTGAAACAACCCTAGTTTTAGTGGGTGATGGTCCTGAAAAGAAGAAATTACAAAAGCTGTCGGAAAAACTTACAATTTCAAAAAATGTGATATTTACAGGGTACAGAAAGGATGTTCCAGAATTAACCTCTTTGTTCGATATCGCAGTATTATCTTCAAAGACAGAGGGGTTTGGAATCAGTCTGCTTGAGGCTATGGCTATGGAAAAACCTGTAGTAGCAACTTCAACTGGAGGAACTGTAGATATTGTAGCTGATGGTGTCAATGGGTTTCTCGTACCGCCCTGCGATACAGCCTCTCTAAAGGAAACAATAATAAAGATCCTTAAGGATGAAAGCCTCGCACGTAGATTCGGGCTTATGGGCAGAAGAATTGTAGAGGAAAAATTCAGTATGGATAAAACCATACAAAACTTGGAGTATATTTATGAAACGCTGTAAACTTGACCAAAGTCTATTTGGACGATGCATAAGAGGGTTTTACAAAATAAAAAACACTGCCTACAGCCTATTTGAGAAGAAGAGACCAGTCAATAATGAGAGAAACATTTCTTTGAGCGAGATGACCATCGTGGTAGAAAACTTCATCGAGTTTAGGTCATCTAATTTTCATATTTCTACAGGACAAAAATGCGCTAGATATAGCACTCATCTACATTCAAACAGGTCTTATATAACTCTGGCACAGGAGAGACTTGTAATGAGTTATATCAATCTCTACAGAAAAAAGCATAAAAATGGCTATCTAAACAGAGCAATAGCAATAGGGCGATACATAGAAAGGAGCATGGCGCCGGAGGGTATTATTCCTTTTCATAAGCCCTTTTTTTATCCTCAAGATGAAGGAGTAAGTACTTATTGGGCAATTCCTTGCTTTACAGAACTTTTTAATGAAACATCAAATAGTGACTTTTTAAGAGATGCTATCGAGTTGGGAGAAGGAGGCAGAAATCTATTGTTCGGGGATAAGTATGGATATACTCATACACTGGGGCAAAAAATTTGGTGTCCAAATGTAAGCGCGATAGCCGCCTATGCCTATAAAAGTCTTTACGAAGCTACTGGTAACCAGAAATATTTGCGCTGGGCAAGAGATGGACTTAAATTTTCAGCGGACAAGATGAAAAAAACAGGACTTTTCCCCTATTCAGAAACAAGACCTACACTTTATATGTCCATCTATCAAGCTATAACAATGGCTTTGTTAATGCCCTTCCTTAAGGATTCTCTGGGCAGTGAATTCAATGTTTCTGATAGATTGAGGAGGGCCTGCGCCTTTTTGAAGACTTTGATTCGCGAGGACGGTTCTGTAATGGAGCCTGAAATGACATGCTACGCCTACTTACCCAGTATGGTGGCTACCCTTGCTGTTCTGAAATACATCGGAGAGAAAGAATACTTTGTGAGAGTTTTTAATTTTATGAAGGTTTTTTTTCAGACGAAAGCGCCGTTTCTCTATATCTCCTTTGATAAAAAACTCTACAATGGATCTATGATAGATTTCCATGATGTTATTATGACGGAAGTGTTATACTGGCTTACAACCATAGTGGACAATAATGGAGTATAAAATCTGCTTCCTTGGTTCTGGTAGACACATCCTTACCCGAAGATTGGCACGAAATTTGGCAGAACGGGGGCATAATGTTCATCTTGTGTCTTTCGAACAGCTTGATAAGAAGATAGATTGGGGAAATGTTACTCCACACTTTGTTAAGCCATCGTTTCCCAATTATCGTTCTTTTCTTTTTCCAGTGAGAGAGATAAAAAATATCATTGAAAAAGGCTCTTTTGATATTTTACATGGCTTTCAGGCTACAAATTATGGTATCTTGGGAGCAAGAATAGATTTTAACCCATATGTCGTTTCAACTCTTGGCTCAGATATTCTCTATACTCCATTTGCTGGACATAGATATAAAAACTACATACTCCAGAAAGTGGTCAACTATACCTTTAAAAAAGCGGATATTATAACTGTAGAGACGAGGTATGCTAAAGATTTCATAATATCCAATTTTCAAGCCGATAAGCGAAAATTAAAGATTCTCTCCTACGGGGTTGAACCCAATGTTTTCAGGAGCACCAGACATTCCAATCCCGACAAACTAACAATTATCAGTCCAAGGGCAATGAAGAAAATATATAACATTGATGTAATTGTAAGGGCTATCCCTTTGTGTATCCAGCAATACCCAGATCTAAAGTTCACATTCTTGGGCGGTATAGGAAACAGACAATACATTAAAGCCATCGAAAATTTGGTATCGAAACTAACCATAGGTAACCATGTAAGGTTTACAAAAGACATCTTGTCCCCCGCAGGAATGGCGGATGAATTCTCAAAAGCCAGTATCCTCATTTCAATCCCATTGACTGATTCCTTACCAAAATCTGTATTAGAGGGTGTATTATGCGGAGCTGTTCCGATTTTGAGCGATATTCCAGCAAATAGAGAAATTGAAAACATAGGAATTCCTGTCATCTTTGTTGCCAGAAACAGCCACAGGGAACTGGCAGATAAGATCCTATGGGTTATTAAGAACTTAGACAAGATTAGAAAAAGGGTTAAGAAAGCAAGCTATCAAATAGCAAGAGAGTATAGTACTGAAGCGTGTATAAACGGGTTAGAAAATATCTATTGCAAACTTTTAGGTGGAACGAAAATATGATTATTAGATCGTTCTCCCTCAATATTTATGGTGGCAGACAGTTCTTCAAAATTTGGTCTACCTAGCACCGAAAAGGGAAGTCTCCACTAGGCTAATAATGGAAGATGTATATGTATGGTAAATGAAATGGCGGAAATCACACAGGTCAAGAGGTGGGAGGTGGCATTTATTTCTGCCAGATAAAATCACAGGCTTGCAATGTTTCAAAAAAAATAGTTTTATTGAGATGAAAATACTCATGATATTACAGTCAAAATTTCCACCAGATATAAGAGTGGAGAAAGAAGCACGCGCTCTCCTCAAAACTGGCTATACTATCGATCTTTTATGCAATAATTATACTGGATTGGCAACGGAAGATACTTATTCTGGAATAAGGGTCCATCGCTTAAGAAATAAACTATTTAGCAGAATCATAAATCTTCCCCTCTTTTGTAATCCCGTTTGGGTGTGGAAAATCTACTCTCTTATTATTTCAGTAAGACCAGATGTGATTCATATTCATGACCTTCCTCTCTTCCTAACAGGTGCTTTTTTGGGGAAATTGTTTAATATTCCGACAGTTTTTGATATGCATGAAAACTACCCTGCTATGTTAAAAGTTACGAAGGGAATGTTTACACTCAAAAACCCATATCTTGCCGCAGTTATAGAGAGAATAGCAATCAGGATTGCAGATTATATTATAGTGGTAGTAGAAGAGCAAAGAGAAAGACTTATAAATCTTGGTGTTCCAGAAGAAAAAATCGTGATAGCGAGTAACACTGCCGATTTAGAGCATCTTGACAATCTGCAAATAGATCTAAAGATAAAAAAAGAGCTGAATGCAAAATTTACTCCAGTGGTTTCCTATATAGGTGGATTTCCTGGACGAGGACTTAAGACAGTGCTACAGGCGATATCCATAGCATCTTCTGAACTTTCTGACATCTATTTGCTCATGGTTGGTGATGGCAAAGGAAGGAAAGATTTAGAAAAAGAAGCAGACAAACTGGGGATTACAGAAAGGGTAAACTTCGTGGGGTGGGTTAATTTCATAGATGTTCCCAGTTATATTATTGCAAGTGATATATGCCTTGTTCCGCACCCTGCAAACTCTCATACAAACAGTACTATTCCACATAAGTTATTCCAGTATATGGCATTCGGCAAGCCAGTGATAGTAACTGATGCAAGCCCTCTGGCAAGAATTGTAAAGGATTGTAAATGTGGAATAGTGATAACATCGGAGGACGCCAATGAAATGGCAGATGCAATTATTACGCTTTCTGACAAAAGGCTTGCCTCGAGATTGGGTGAAAATGGCAGGAAGTCCGTAGAGAAGATTTACAATTGGAAGAACACATCAAAAGAACTAATCAGGTTTTATAAACAACTACAATGAAAATTTTATATATAACTCAGTATTTTCCTCCTGAGATTGGTGCTGGCGCGGCAAGGGCGTTTAATATCAGCAACTGCTTATCTGGCTTGGAGCATAAGGTGCGAATAATTTCTGAAATTCCCAATTATCCCGATGGAAAAATTGCTAAAAAATATAGAAACAGGATTTTATACAATGAAAAATTTAAAGGTATAAATGTATTGCGTACCTATGCTTGTGCATCTAACAGAGATACATTCTTAAAAAAGATGTTGTTTTATCTTTCTTTTATGATCTCGTCGTGTGTCGGGGCATTATGCTGTAAAAAACCTGACTTAATTATTGCTACTTCGCCTCCTCTTCTTGTTGCCCTGACTGGCTATTTCATAAGCAGAGTAAAAAAAACGAAATTGCTATTGGACATAAGAGATATCTGGCCTGATTCTGCTGTTGCAGTTGGGGCATTGAGGCATAGGACAATACTATATTTTATTTCAAAAAAATTAGAAAGATTTCTCTACAACAGAGCAAATCTAATCACATCTTCTGTTTACGGGCTTTGTGAAAGAATAAGAAAGTCAACAAAAACTCCAGTTTTTCATCTACCTAATACCGTATTGTTAACCGATTTCAAACCTGGATATCACGGTGACAGAATCAAGCAAAAATACGGGCTAAATGGCAAATTTATAGTTCTCTACTCGGGTAATCATGGTTTAGCGCAAGGACTTGAGTTTATACTCCAGTCTGCTCTCTTACTTAAAAGGTTTGAAGATATTCTCTTTCTATTTGTTGGAGAAGGTGTAAAGAAGGTTTATTTAGAAGAACAAAAAAGGGGGTTGGGATTGAATAATGTGATTTTTCTGGGGAAAAAAACCCACAAAGAAATGCCGGATATAATAAATATATCTAATGTGTGTCTTGTTCCTCTTAAAAAAAATGAGCTTTTTTTAAATGCTTTACCTTCTAAGATACTTGAATATATGGCACTACAAAAACCGATTATCTTGTCTGTTAAAGGAGAGGCAGAAAAATTTCTAAAAGATGCCGATGCAGGAATTTCTATAGAACCTGAAGATTCCGAAAAATTATCTGAGGCAATCTTAAAATTATATAGAAATCCTGAGCTTTGCAGGCTTTTTGGCAAAAATGGGTACAGATACATCAAAAATTTTTACTCCCATCAAAACCAGTTTACATCTTGTAAAGAGCTACTGAAAAGTCTATAACAGCATCTTTATCCTCGTTTTTTTAAATAAACCTTGCAAAAAACAAGAAATTTTTAGAATGCTAATCTTCAAATGAAAGTGAGATAACTATGATACATAGAAAACTCAACCATGCATGGCAATTTATACTCTCTCTTTTACTGGATGCGCTACTCGTATTTCTTTCATTTGTATTCGTCTACTGGCTTCGGTTTGCATCTGGTCTTGTGGGCGTAACTAAAGGAATGGTTCCTTTCTCCTACTTCTTCCCCAGTATAGGCTATGTTACAGCCCTCTGGATTTTAATATTCTATTTCCAGGGACATTATGAAACGAGAAAGTCATGGAGATTACTTGATGAGATATACGAGGTTGTAAAGGGAGGGATTGTCGCATCAGTGCTTGCCCTTGCTCCTACATTTTTTCTCCGTCCGTTTGGATATTCAAGATTATATATGGGACTTTCGCTTGTCCTTGCCCTATTGTTTATAATCCTTGGAAGGGTAATTATAAATAGAATCAAAATACCTCTCATGAGAAGAGGTCGGCTTCTATACCGTACTGCCATTGTGGGCGGAGAGATGGGAGTGACTATAGCAAAGGTTTTGACTAATCCAGTATACGGATATCAGATAGTAGGATATATAACCGTCGACAGCGAATCAAAGCCTCTACATCATATATCCCCGCTGGGAAGCATTAATGAAATGGTTTGTATCATTAAAAAGCACCAAATAGATACTCTTATTATGAGTTTTCCTCTGCGGTCTTATAAGAACATTGCCCAGGTAATTTCCACCTGTAAGGACCTTCAAGTACGGTTCCTGTTCGCACCAGATGTATATGAGCTTGTGACATACAGAGTGACTCCCTACGAGATAAATGGGTTACTCCTCTTCGGTCTCAAGGAATACCCTCTCGAGGGATGGTATGGGGGAGTTAAGAGATTCGCAGATATAACATTTGCATTTATCGGGCTTGTACTTAGCCTTCCAGTATTACTCTTTGCAGCAGTATTTGTCAAATTGAGCTCCAAAGGGTCTGTATTTTATATACAGGAAAGGATTGGACTGAATAAAAATCCGTTTGTAATGATAAAGTTTAGAACTATGATACACAATGCAGAAGCCCATACAGGGCCCGTATGGGCAAAGAAGAACGACAAAAGAATCACGCCCGTAGGCAAAATACTCCGGAGGATGAGAATCGATGAACTTCCGCAACTTATAAATGTGCTGAAGGGAGAGATGAGTATAATTGGGCCAAGACCGGAAAGGCCTTATTTCGTGAGGAAATTATCAAAGGTGATATTAAATTATAATGAGAGATTTCGAGTAAGGCCTGGAATAACAGGACTTGCACAGGTCGAAAGTGTTTATGACAGGACAGCAGAGGATGTGGAAGAAAAACTCAAATATGATCTTTATTATCTTGAGAATGCCTCCTTTAAACTGGACATAGAGATTCTCACAAGAACACTGTGGGTCATAGTCACAGGAAAAGGAGTGCATTAGATACTATTTATCCATTGCAAATTGTAAATATCAAAATGTGAGAACCTATAGACATGTATTTATCTCGAATCTCCATAATAATCTGGAGGTAATATGCCTTTACTCTTGATAATATTTACAGTATATTTAGAACCTTGCCTCTTGGAGTATGAGGCAGTAAAAGAAGGAAAAGCCTTCTTCTGGAGAATGGATAAGGTACGAGCAGAATCATTCATCCCAGAGATGGATATATCATTTTGCGGTTTTGGACTGTACGATAGTAACAGAAAAGGAAATGGTGTATTTGAGCTTATGATAAGACAGGGATTCCCTATACATCCATTTGTGAAGGGTGAGGTGGATATAGGTGCATTTCAAGAGGTTGGCGATGGACAGGGGATATTGCCCTATTGGGACCCTCTCTTAGAGCCAAAGTATATAATATGTAACTTTGAAACAGAGCCAGTTGTGTCCCATACAAATTTTGATGTCAGGACAGAAAAGGCATACCTTCTCTTTGATATAGGAACACTGTCCATTGGGACAGGTAGAAACAGACTGAAAGTTGGTCCTGGATACAGGAGCAATCTTCTTCTGTCTGGTAGAGGACAGCCTCTCAACTTCCTGTACAACGCAAGGGTGAAAAAGGGACCACTACATCTTTTTGCCTTCAATGCAGGCATAGAGGACTCGATTGATGGAAAGAGGATCTCCTGTCAGAGGATAGAACTGTATCTCTCTTGTGTAACAATAGGAATTACAGAGGCGGTTCTGCACAAAAAGGAAAACTTTCTAAAGTATGTAAATCCGGTAGAATTTTATTACATCACGCAGAGAAGGGGCAAAGATAACGAAGATAATCTTGTTGCAAGTAGTGATATTACATTTACAAAAAATGGGAAAAAATACTATCTCGAACTTCTGCTTGACGACCCAATTATCTTCCATAAGGAGAGACCCTTTAAGGGTGGAATGATGCTGGGAATGTATCTTACAGACCCGTTTGGTATGCCATCCTCTGATTTCAGAATAGAGGCGACTGCACTTCCAAGATGGACATATACCCATGACTACAGTGACCAGATAAATGCCCTTACAGCAAACGGTCTTCCACTCGGATTTTTTGGTGGGTCAGATTGCATTGATATTTATACAGAATTCACAAAATACTGGACACGGGATACTGTTTACTCCCTGCTGCCTACTCCCTACTCCCCACTGCCTACTTCCTACTTCTCTCTTATACTGGAGTATCTTGCCCATGGTGATGGAAAACTTAACATTGGTTGGCAGGACGAAAAAGAGAATTATCCACAACCAAGAAAGATAAAAATTCCCTCAGGCTGTAAAGAAGAGAGATTGAGAGTGGGTATTAAAGGAACCCTTGCTAAAGAAAAATTTTCCATAACTACAGGGGTATATGTCGAGCGGATAAAAAATTATATGAACCGGGATGGTAATAACTTCACCAGGGTCTCGATAAAAACTGCTACTCTTTTTACTCTACCCTGATAAATTAATCCATCCAATATCTGACCATGCCCTGCCTTTATATGTGTTCCAGATAAAGAGGGTGTGGTCAACTTTTTTCTTGACAAAACACAACTTTTGTTGTATACTTATATACTTATTCTTGACCACCAGATAACCTGTTCAATTATGAAGGAAATTATTCAAAAATTGCTTGTAACAGCCGCACTCTGTATACCATTATTGCTATATTCCTATCCAATGAGAACAGGAGTAAAGGGATTTAATAACACTATGTCTGCAACTAACGATGGAGCTGGGCATCTGAGTTTTGTTTTTGATATATATGGAAGCGCTAATGGTAACAGAAATGCAAATCTTTGGGCAACTGCAGACATTGGTGTGGGATTAGGATTTGCATTTACCGACTGGTTCTCTGTAAATCTATTTTCAAGATATATGGTAGATGTACTGGATTCGACAGGCAATCAAAACTATCTTTCTTACGGTCTGGGAGATCTTGAAATCGGTGTAAAGATTACCCCATTTATTTTTGAGAGAAACCATAACGGAGGATTGAATATAGGATTATTCCCTTTTGTATCAATACCAAAAGGTACGCAACCAGAGGAGTGCTACCCTGACACTATAGCTGGTTTTTATACTGGACAGGGTGGTATATACAGACATTTTACTACCGGAGAGTTTGATTACGGAGGCAAATTTCTAATTTCATATGTAACACACACTGACATTCCTGTTGAATTGGATGCAAATATCGGGTATTTTACCCATAATAAAGATAGAAAAGGCAATATGCTATCGTATGGACTCGGCATAGGCTTCCTATATTGGAATTTTATCCCTTACATTGAGATAAATGGAAGCGAACGAGAAGATAAAAATATGGGTTCCAGGATTTTTTACCTCACGCCTGGTGTAAAAATAGGCCACAAGAATGATTCATCTCTAAATCTTGCATTAAACTTCAGAGTAGATGGTCGTGTTGACAAAGAGACGACACGGGTCGGGTCCTCGTACATTTCGCTTGGCGAAGGAGCTACCCCGTCATGGTCTTTCAATCTGTCATATGCACAGGGATTTTCGTTCTATCGGCAATCTCCTCCGCTATCCACTATATCCGGAATAATAACAGACGCAGAGACAAAAGAGCCACTTACTGCTATGATAATACTCCCTGATACGGTGATAGAAACAGATACAATGGGGAATTTTTGCATACAACCAACATCGGGCAGCTTTGTAATGAGGGCATTTAGTGAGGGCTATATACCACAGGATCAGAGTGTTGTCATCGAGCCCGGACAGGAACTCCTTGTCAGTTTTGAACTTGAAAAGATACATATCCCAATAGCAGAAATCACGGGGAGGGTTATGGACAGGCTGTCTAAAACCCCCCTTGTTGCCAAAATATCGTTTCCTGAAAGAAATAGAGAATCATTTACTACTGATAGAACCGGTGTGTTTAAATTAAAATTATCTCCTGATACATACATTGTGAGAATAACTGCCGAGGGTTACATTCCCTACACAACATCTATATTACTAAAAGATGAAAAAACTCTTTTAAAAGACTTTTATCTTCTCAAACAATATGGAAAGATTACCCTACAAGGGATAAACTTCGCGGAAGGGAGTACGGAAATAGATCCTGTATATTACCCGATTCTGGATGAAGGACTTGAGCTCTTAAGGGGATATCCAAATATAACGGTGGAGATAAGAGGACATACGGACAATGTGGGTTCTGCGGAAACAAACCTCACATTATCCCAGGCAAGGGCAAAATCCGTTATGAAATATTTCATAAAAATGGGAATAGAACCCTCAAGGCTAAAGGCAGTTGGATACGGAGGCGCTGCGCCCATAACAACAAATAATACAGAAGAAGGTAGAGCACAAAACAGAAGAATAGAATTCTATATTTTTGGAGAGTAAGACCTATAATGAATATAGACCGAAGACCCTAATGACCAATAACCAGTGACTAATGACTAACACACAATCTGAACTTATGATTGAAGGATTAACATTTGACGATATACTTCTTATTCCTAAAGAATCGTCGGTACTTCCAAAGGATACAGATGTATCCACTCTTTTTAGCCGTCATATAAGGCTCTCAATACCATTGGTGAGCGCTGCGATGGATACGGTAACCGAGGCAAGGCTTGCAATCGCAATAGCGAAAGAGGGTGGAATAGGAGTGATCCACAGAAATATGTCCATAGAAAAACAGGCAGAGAATATAGCCAGAGTAAAAAGATACGAAAGTGCGCTCATACAGTCACCTATAACCCTCAAACCCACCCAAAAGCTCAAGGACGCACTGCAATTTATGGAAAAATACGGTGTCTCAGGTTTTCCAATTATAGATGGGAAGAGAAAATTGGTTGGAATGCTTACAAAGAGAGATATCTTATTCGAAGAGGACCTTGAAAAGGCTATAAGCAAAATTATGACAACTCCCCCACTTGTTACTGGAAAACCTGGTATATCAGTTGAGGAAGCGCTCTCCTTGTTCAAAAAAAATAAGGTTGAAAAAATTCCCATTGTTGACGACAAAGGAAGACTTCTTGGACTTATAACCAGCAAGGATATACTGAGCAAGAGGCTTTTTCCCTGTTCCACAAAAGACGGCTATGGACGGCTGAGGATTGCAGGAGCTGTTGGAACAGGCAAAGATACAATTGACCGTGCAACTGCGCTTGCAGAGGTTGGTTGTGATGCAATTGTTATAGACACAGCCCACGCTCATTCAAAGAAGGTGATAGATACAGCAAAGATACTACGGGAGAAATTTCCTGATATAGAGATTGTTGTTGGGAATGTGGCAACGAAAGAGGCAGCAAGACTTCTGTGTGAGATTGGTTCTGATGCCATAAAGGTAGGAATAGGACCTGGATCAATATGCACCACTCGGGTTGTAGCTGGTATAGGGATACCTCAGGTTACAGCAATACAGGAATGTGCAGAGGCAAGTAGCGTGCCGGTGATTGCTGATGGGGGATTTAGATACTCCGGTGACATAGTGAAGGCGCTGGCAGTTGGGGCGGATTCAGTTATGCTTGGTAACCTGTTTGCAGGGACAGAGGAAAGTCCTGGAGAGACGGTATTATTAGAAGGGAAGAGATATAAAACTTACAGGGCAATGGGTTCCATAGGTGCAATGCAAGGCGGTAGTGCAGATAGATATTTTCAGGAAGGAGAACGAAAGTTTGTGCCGGAGGGCGTTGAAGGTAGGGTGGCATATAAGGGCAAGCTTGCTGATGTAATTTATCAGCTCATAGGGGGACTTCGTTCTGGTATGGGTTACTGCGGTGCGAAAAATATCAAAAAATTAAGGGAGAAGGCGGAATTTATAAAGATAACAAAAGCCGGTCTTCTTGAAAGCCATCCACATGATATCATAATAACAAAAGAACCACCGAATTACTGAATTGAAGACTAAAGACCAAAGACATAAGACTACAGACCAAAGACTTACTTACTCAATTACTTAATAACCTAATGACCCAATAACCTAAGACTGTTGACTGTCAACTGATAGATGATTATATCTACAACCATAATAGGTATACGATATAAAGGCGAGGCTGCCATTGGGGGAGATGGGCAGGTTACAGTAGAGAAGACAATAATGAAACAGTCTGCAAACAAGATAAGAAAACTGTATAATGGTAAAATTCTGGCAGGATTTGCAGGCGGTGCTGCCGATGCAATTACACTATTTGAAAGGTTTGAGAAGAAACTGGAGGAATCGCATGGCAATCTGCAGAAATCAGTTGTGAATCTTGCAAAGGACTGGAGGGCTGACAAGGTCCTACGAAGGCTTGAAGCGCTATTGGTAGTATTGAATAAGGAATCTGTATTCCTTGTATCAGGCTCTGGGGATGTAATTGAGCCCGATGATGGCATAGTGGCAATAGGTTCAGGAGGAGCTTACGCACTTGCAGCAGCAAGGGCACTAATAAAACATACAAATCTTTCTGCAAAGGAGATTGTGGAGGAGTCTATAAGAATAGCCTCGTCTATATGTGTATACACAAATGATAACATAGGGGTGGAGACGCTATGAATAAAAGAGAACTCAAACCAAAGGAGATAGTGAAGGAACTTGACCGATATATTATTGGTCAAGATGAAGCAAAACGTGCTATCGCAATAGCAATCCGCAACAGGTGGAGACGACAGAAGGTGAAGGGTATAATGAGGGAGGAGATACTTCCAAACAACCTGATACTCATAGGTCCAACTGGTGTTGGAAAAACGGAGATAGCAAGAAGAATCGCGAGACTTGTTGATGCCCCATTTATGAAGGTTGAAGCATCAAAATATACAGAGGTGGGATATGTCGGAAGAGATGTGGAAGCTATGGTGAGAGACCTTATGAATATATCCGTGAATATGGTGAGAGCACGAAGGCAGATTGAGGTAGCAGAACGGGCAAGAGAACGTGGGGAGGAAAGGCTATTGGACTTGCTTCTACCGGGAGAAGACAAAGAAAAACAAAAAGAATCACGAGAGAAGCTTCGAAAATTATTGCGGGGGAGGGCACTCAAGGATAGGTATGTTGATATTCCCCTATATGTCCAAACATTTCCCCTTATAGAGATATTCGGTCCTATGGGTATGGAGGAAATCAATACAGACCTCCAGGATATGATGTCATCTATAGCACCCAAAAAACGCAAGACAAAAAGAGTCAAGGTAGACGAGGCAAAAGAAATTCTCGCCCAGGAAGAGGCGCAGAAACTTGTTGATATGGAAGAGGTGATAGGCAAGGCAAAAGAAAAGGTGGAAAACTCAGGCATAATATTCATAGACGAGCTTGACAAGATTGTGGGTGCAGATGGTAGAGGGGGTCCTGATGTATCCAGAGCAGGTGTCCAGAGAGATCTTCTGCCAATTGTGGAGGGATGCAATGTTACAACGAAATACGGAATGGTAAGAACAGAGCATATACTCTTCATTGCAGCAGGGGCATTCACCTCTTCAAAACCATCCGATCTCATCCCCGAACTCCAGGGAAGATTTCCTATAAGGGTTGAACTCACTTCACTGAAAAAGGAAGACTTCAAAAGAATCCTTACAGAGCCAGAAAACGCACTAATAAAACAGTATATTGCACTTTTCAAAACCGAAAAGGTCGATCTATTATTTGATAATAAGGCAATAGATGCAATTGCCGAGTACGCTACAATAGTAAACGAGACTACTGATGATATAGGCGCAAGAAGACTACAAACAATAATGTTCACACTGATGGAGAATTGGTTATACGAACTCCCAAAAAGGAGTTTTAAAGAAGTACATATTAAAGAAAGGGATGTTAGAGACAGATTAAAAGACATCGTGAAGAATGTGGATATTGCAAGGTACATTTTATAAATATAAAAATCAAAATAATAAGATATCCCTCTATCCTTATCCTGAATATCTTCAATGATAGAGAATTATATAAAAGGAAAATTTAAGAGTAGTATAAAGGCGAAAGAGAAACGGCAAGCTATAAAAGAACTCTTTGAGACTACAGACCAGCCTCCGCCTGTCCTTAACAAGGTGTATGCACGGGAGAGACTGTTCCCGACAGGCATAGGGCACGGTGTTGCTATCCCAAGATACATAGGAGAAGAGGTAAAGGAGATAACTCTTGTGCTTGGACTTTCCAGGGTTGATATGGAGTTCGGGGCACTCGACCATAAACCAGTAAAGATAATCTGGCTACTTCTCTCGCCTGACCACGATAAAGAGAAATATACAGAGATACTTATTCGTCTTATAAGACTTGCTAATACAGAAGAGTTTAAGTCACAAGTACCAAATCTTACATCTTATGAGGACCTCATTGAACTCATCAGTGACCTCGACAAATAGAAAACTATTCGCATTAACCCGTCAACAGATTACTTGGTTGAAAGATTTTAATTACTTAATTACCTAATAACCTAATTACTTAATGACCTATTGATCCAATTACCTATTGACTCAATGACCTAATGACCCAATTCTAAATAAGAACTTATTATGCGCACACATACCTGTGGAGAACTGAGAGCAAAGAATTCCGGGGAGAACGTAACACTCCAGGGTTGGATAGATGCAATAAGGGACCATGGCAAAATGGTCTTCATCTCCTTACGAGATAGATACGGTGTAACACAGGTAGTTTTAGCAGATGCAGAACTTATAGAAAAAG
The DNA here is from genome assembly GCA_030627085.1 of Candidatus Stahliibacteriota bacterium. Classification (GTDB taxonomy): domain Bacteria; phylum Hydrothermota; class UBA3073; order UBA3073; family UBA3073; genus UBA3073. Next base: position 29,044 of record DAOUSS010000002.1, read on the forward strand.
GAAAGAAACTTGGCGGAGAATATGTGGTGGAGGTTGAAGGAATGGTCAGAGAAAGACCGTCTGACATGCGAAATCCTTCTCTCGAGACCGGCAAGATCGAAGTGGTAGCATCTCGAATAAAACTTATATCTTCTTCCAGTGTTCCGCCTTTTGTAATAAAGGACCCTGCCACAGCGAAGGATGAATTAAGGATGAAGTACAGATATCTAGACCTTCGTAGACCTTCAATGCAAAAAAACCTGATTATGAGGTCAAAACTCATCAACACTGTGAGGGCCTATCTATTGAAGAAAAATTTTCTTGAAATAGAAACACCTTGTCTCACACGCACGACTACTGAGGGAGCAAGAAACTTTGTAGTGCCGTCCAGAAATTTCAAAGGGAAATTCTACTCACTCGCTCAGTCACCTCAAATCTATAAACAATTACTAATGACCGCGGGCGTTGACAGGTACTTTCAGTTTGCGAAATGTTTCCGGGATGAGGATCAGAGAGCAGACCGCCAACCAGAGCATACACAGATAGACCTTGAGATGAGTTTTGTTGACGAAGAAGAAGTTATGGAGCTCGTGGAGGGGATGATACAGACTATCTTTGAAAATATCCTTGGATTAAAAGTAAAGGTCCCCTTCCAGAGACTCACATACAGAAATGCTATGGAGCAATACGGAACTGACAAGCCTGACACGAGGTTTGATGTGTATATCTCTGATATTACAAAAATAGCAAAAAAGAGCGAATTTAGAATCTTCAAAGAGGTAAAGTTTGTGATGGCATTAACTGTTCCCTTACTCACAAGGAAAAGGATTGACGAATTCTCAGAGTTCGCCCTCAAATACTATAATAGTAGAATCTCATATCTATCATTTAAGGAAACAATCTCTGGCAACATCGCAAAGTTTTTCTCTTCGAAACTTACTGGTGAGTTAAAGTCTGCTCTCTCAATAAGGGGAGAGGAAACTGTGCTCTTCTGTGCAGGTGACTGGAAGAGAAGTCTCGAGACTCTCGGCGCCATCAGAAATAAGTTACTTGAAGGAAAAACTCCAAGGGAGAAGTATAAGTTACTCTGGGTAACAGACTTTCCGCTCTTTGAATGGGATAATAAAACAGGTAGCTGGGCACCCTGCCACCACATATTTACAATGCCAAAGACCGATGATTTCAAAGATCCCTCTAAGGTAGCAGGGAAACAGTACGACCTCGTTCTCAACGGAATAGAACTCGGGTCGGGCAGTATAAGAATCCATGATAGAGATCTGCAGGAAAGGATGATGGAAATAGGAGGTATGAACAGAGCAAAGAGGGATAGAGAATTTGGATTTTTCCTTTCTGCTTTGGCCTATGGTACACCACCACATGGAGGGATAGCGATCGGTCTTGACAGATTACTTATGATATTGGCAGGAAAGGATTCAATTCAGGAAGTGATTCCATTTCCGAAGACACTCACAGGCGCAGGTCTCATGGAGGATGTCCCATCAGAGATAGAGAATGAAAAACTGAAGGAACTCGGGATAAAAATCACACTTACCGGTAAGTAGGGGCGAATTGCAATTCGCCCGTACAATCTTAACTTAAAAGTGAAATTGACAATACGCATATATCCTGACCCTGTATTGAGAGAAAAGAGTAGCCCCGTCTCAATATTTGACGAGAGACTGCAAAAGATAGCAACCTCTATGATACAGTTTATGCAAGGGCTTAATGGGATAGGGCTTGCTGCTCCCCAGATTGGGATTTTGGAAAGAATTATTGTGGTCGATGTTGGACAGGAGCCTTTATACATAGTGAACCCTGAGATTACTGAAAGTAAAGGCAAAGATATATTTGAGGAAGGCTGTCTCTCTATACCGGGGACATCCATTCAAATCAAAAGACCTTTTCTTGTGGCTGTAAGAGGATATGATATAAATGGCAAAGAAATACATATCAAGGCAAAGGACCTCCTTGCAAGGGTGATACAACACGAAATCGATCACCTTGACGGAAGGTTGATAATTGACTTTCTATCAAGAGAGGAACGACTGAAATTTAATCTGGATTATAATCCCACCCTACCTGCATATGAGGTAAAAGAAAGAAGGGATGTTTAGAAATGAGGTATAATTTACGAGAAATTCTAAGCACGAAATTCTAAATCCTAAACAATATCAAAATTCAAATGTTCTAAATTCCAAACAAACGACTTATTTTGGCATTTGGAATTTGAGATTTAGGATTTGTTTAGAATTTGGTTCTTGAGATTTAGAATTTTCTAACCCGGGGGTGTTATGGAAAAGAAGTGGTATATAATAGATGCAGACGGGAAAATACTTGGAAGGCTTGCAACCCGAATTGCCACAATATTACGGGGCAAACAGAGACCAGACTTTACCCCGAATGTGGATATGGGAGATTATGTAATATGTATAAACGCAAGTAAGGTCAGGGTTACAGGAAGAAAGGAGACACAGAAGATATACACAAGGTATACGGGATACCCGGGAGGGTTGAAGAAAACAACCTTAAAAGAGATGAGAGCAAAGAAGCCAGAAGAAATAATTTACCATGCTGTCAAGGGAATGCTTCCCAAGGGACCCCTCGGAAGGAAGATAATAAAGAAACTGAAGGTTTATCCAGAAAGCGATCATCCTCACAAAGCACAAAACCCAATAGAACTTAAGTAGGCAAGCAGGAGAAAGGAATAAACACTCAACATTTCACATTTCACATTTCACATTTAACATTCAACACTCAACATTTCACATTCAACATTTCACATTTCACACTTTATTACGGGGGTTATATGGAACAAGTATTATTAAAGACGGGAAGACGCAAAAGGGCAACTGCCCGCGTAAAACTCACTGAAGGAGAAGGGAAAATAATGGTGAACGGAAAGGAACTCACTGAGTTTTTTGGAGGAAGAGGAGATCTTATATATAAGGTAAACTCTTCTCTGCGGGTTACCAACACGACGGGGAAATTCAATATAAAAGCAAAGGTAGAAGGTGGTGGCATCACGGGCCAGGCTGGGGCTATTTCACTTGGAATAGCAAGGGCACTTGTAACCCTGGAGCCCGAATTGAGGCCCCTTCTCAAGAAAGAGAGCTTACTTACAAGAGATCCGAGGGAAGTAGAGAGAAAGAAATATGGGCACCCGAAGGCAAGAAAGAGATTCCAGTTCTCAAAGAGATAATTCCAGTTATGTATTAATAAACCACGAGAGTAGCACAAGATTGGCACAAGATCCGAGTCATTGAGTTATTAGGTCATTAAGTTATTAAAAGATTGCTTGCTCGATGACGCAGATTAATGCAGATAAAAGGACAGTAATTAAGTTATTGACCTAATTACCTAATGACCCAGTTACCTAATAACTCAATTATCCAATAACCTAATTACTGTTTTTGATATAATCTGTGTTCTCTGTGAACTCTGTGGTTATAAAAAGAAAGATGGAGGGTGTATGTTGAAAGAGAGGATAGAAAGCAAGAAGGCACTTGTCGGTGTGATTGGCCTTGGTTATGTGGGATTGCCACTTGCCTGTGCATTTGCGAGAAAGGGATTCAAGGTTGTAGGAATTGACAGAAAAAAAGGAAGAGTAGATTCTGTAAATAGAGGTGAAAGCTATATTCAGGATACATCCTCCCATGAACTAAGCGCTCTTGTTCGAAAGGGTCTTATGCGGGCAAGTACTGATTACAATGATATAAAGGGGTGTGATGTCGTCCAGATATGTGTTCCCACACCCATTAATGAGAACAAGGACCCCGATATCTCCTATATTGTTGCCACTTCAAAGAAACTTTCCAGGGTGCTTCATCCTGATGAACTCATTATACTGAAGTCCACTACCTTTCCACTGACTACAAAGGAAGTTGTTCTTCCAATACTGGAGAAGTCAGGATTAAAGGTAGGTAAGGACCTCTTTCTCGCATTTTCTCCTGAAAGGGTAGACCCGGGAAACAAAAAATATACTATAGGCAATACACCGGTTGTGGTCGGGGGAATAGATGAGACCTCAACGGACCTTGTCTATCTCCTTTACGAAAAGGTTGTAGGCAAGGTTAAAAGGGTGTCCTCCTCTGAGGCTGCAGAATTTACAAAACTTCTGGAAAACACTTTTCGTAATGTCAACATCGCTCTCGTCAATGAATTTACAATGTTGGCCGACAGGATGGGTATAAATATATGGGAGGTTATAGACGCTGCCGCAACAAAACCGTTTGGATTTATGCCATTCTATCCAGGACCCGGTGTCGGTGGACACTGCATACCCATAGACCCATATTACCTCTCCTGGAAGGCGAAGGAGTATGATTTTCATACAAACTTTATAGAAATTTCGGCAGAAACAAACGAAGGGATGCCATACTATGTAGCTAATATAGTCATATCCGCGCTTTCAAATACGGGTGTCTGTCCAAAGGCTGCAAATGTGCTTGTCATCGGTATGACATTCAAAAGAGATGTAAAAGATATGAGGGACTCGCCCTCCTTGAAAATTATTGAGATATTAAAAAACAAGGTAGCAAAAATTTGCTATTCAGACCCATTCATCGAAAAGATAGACCTGCAGAACTCTATATATAAATCCCTTCCGCTGACCGAAAAAACAATAAGCAAATTTGATTGCACACTCATAATAACAGATCACTCTTCTTATGATTATGACTTTATTGTTCGGAACTCAAAACTGGTGATTGATACAAGAAACGCAACAAAGATGGTAAAAGAAGGCAGAGACAAAATAGTCCTGCTTGGAGGAGGTATCCTCTCAACCAAACGATAGACAGCGTTTGGTTATAATGCAAGTTTTACCATCATTTGACGGTATCTAAACAATATTCTATATCCACATTTAACCATGTCCAGACCGGGTGTAAGCCTCTTATGCGGCGCAAACCGAATATCAAAAGTTATCTAAAAAGGCACAGACGCATACTTGTTATACTGGGAATTGCTCTACTTGCCTACATATTCATTTTTGGAGGCCATGGTTTAACCAGAATTCTTATCCTGAAAAAAAACATAAGGGATACAGAGAAACAGACAACTATATCGTCTGCTATAAGAGAAACTCTCATCAGTGATAAACACATGCTTGAAAGCGATAAGGTTTACCTCGAAAGGGTAATAAGAGAAACCTTTGGTATGATAAAGGAAGGAGAAAAATGCACACTGAAGGTAAAATAGGCATATGCGTTTATCCCGGTACATTTGACCCTATCACGAATGGACATATAGACATAATAAAGAGGGCAAGGTACCTGTTTCCGAAGGTGAAAGTGCTTGTGGCAAGAGATGCGGGCAAGAATACACTCTTCTCTTTCACAGAGAGGGTCCGTATCGTCAAAACTGCCATCAGTAGCATAGAGGGAGTTGAGTGTGAAGGGTTTGATGGACTTCTTATAGACTATTTAAAGAGAACCGGGATAACCATAGTTGTGCGGGGTTTAAGGGCTGTCTCTGACTTCGACTACGAATTCCAGTTTACACTTATGAATAGAAAATTATACCCACCCGTTGAATTCGTATTCGTGATGCCAGGAGAAGAGTATTTTTTCCTTTCCTCGTCCCTTGTAAAGGAGATTGCCTCTCTCGGTGGTGATGTAGGAAAATTCGTGCCAAAAATTGTGGAAGAGAAAATGAAGAAAAAGTTGGGGGCGTATGAAACTTGTGATAAAAATTAAGGAGATAAGGGGAAATTGTCCTGTTTATAAAGAAGATGACATATTCGTCATAGAGGAGGGTTATAAACTTGTTTCTGATATTCCATTATGCATGCACTCTCTATCCTCCATTATGCCCTATTACATTCCACTATCAAGGGGAGTCTCTCCTAAGTCTCTCGGGCTGGCAAGAGAAGATGTTCAAAAGGCATACATTCAATGTCTTGACCCCTGCAAATATACTGGCGGTGGTACGGTTGTATTTGAGATAATGCAGAGTAGTTAATTTATATTTATCCTATCCTTCTTGTTGCTATAAGGAATTTCTCTCCACCAACACCCCTCCCAATGTCCATTATCTGTACGAGTTTGTCAACGGTTACCGACTTATCCGCCCTTATTATTACTATCTTCTCTTCACTCTCTACTAACAGTTTTTCTAACTCTGTGGAAAAGTCCTGCAGAGTTATCTCCCTATCATTCAAGAACAATCTACCCTCCGTGGTTATCGTAACCAGAATGTCCTTTCTTGAAACGACATCACTCGTGTATGCCCTTGGAAGTTTTACCCTTATACCCGGCTCAAGCACATATGTAGATGTAAGAAGAAAAAATATAAGCAAAAGCAGGATGACATCTGCAAGAGATACGGGAGAAAATGTAGAGAGTCTATTGTGGTGCATTTGTATATTCATACTACCTCCATATAATTAAATCATTGTGTATAATATTAACCGCAGAGCGCGCAGAGAACACAGAGTTTTTATTTATTTTTTCTTAGCGAGCTCTGCGAACTCTGCGGTTTTTTCATAAAATCCGTTAAACTGTTATCCCCGCTATCTCATCTGCCGTTGTTTCAATACCTTCCTTTATACTTTGTACCCTTCCCAAAAAGTAGTTATAGAATATATATGTTATTATTCCTACACCGAGTCCCACTGCTGTTGTAACAAGTGCCTCCCAGACTCCTCCTGCAAGTACAGATGCATTCACATTTCCACCCAGACGCTCAACCTGCATAAATGCCTTTATCATACCAGTCACTGTCCCAAGAAACCCTAAGAGAGGAGCTACCCCTGCGACTGTTGCGAGCCCTGTAAGATACCTCTCAAAGCCCAGGAGTTCTTTTCTCGCTACTGTCTCCATAGTTTTCTCTTTTCCCTCTTCTGCACCGAGTCCAGCGGATATTATTCTCGTTATCGGTGTGTCGGTTCTGGAGCAGATCGCAACCGCAGACTGAACATCACCATCTTTGAGTTTTATCTTACACTTCTCTATCACATCCTCTGGTGTTCTTGTTCTACGATAGTATATAAATCTCTCTATGATTATTGCTATACCAAAAAGCGATGCGATACCTATGGGTATTATCATATATCCACCCTTTATCAGAATCTCAAATAGACTCATAACCCCTCCTGTTAAATTAAGAAGTTCTAAACAAAAGCCATTCTTTAATAAAATCGTCTATGTCTCCATCCATAATTTTCTCGACAGCAGCTGTTTCACAACCGGTACGGTGATCCTTAATCAGTTTATATGGATGTAGTACATATGAGCGTATCTCTCTTCCCCAACCTATCTCTCTCTTGCCCTTCTCCAATTTCTCTAATTCCTTCCTTTCCTCTTCCCTCTTCATCTCGTAGAGTTTCGCTCGCAGTACCTTTAATGCGTTTATTCTGTTCTGATACTGTGAACGCTCACTCTGACAGGTTACTACTATTCCGGTCGGGATGTGTGTAATCCTCACCGCTGTACTCAATTTATTCACATTTTGACCCCCTGGTCCTGATGAACGGAATGCATCCATCTTCAAATCACTCTCTTTGAGTTCTACTTCACCCGACTCTTCAATAACAGGATATACAAAACAGGATGCGAATGATGTATGTCTCCTTGCCCCAGAATCAAAAGGAGATATGCGCACCAGTCTATGGATACCCGTTTCTGATTTTAGATATCCGTATGTATATTTACCCTTTATCTCTACTGTAGCATCCTTGATACCTGCTACATCTCCTGGTTCAAGGTCAAGTATATTTGCCGAAAATTTGTGTCTTTCTGCCCACTTTAAATACATACGGAGTAACATCTCTGCCCAATCGCATGCCTCTGTACCGCCTGCACCCGGATGTATGGCGAGTATTGCATCTCTTTTGTCATCCTCATCCCTTAACATAAACTGCAGTTCAACTTCGCTCAGCCTTTTTTCAAGGGATTCTATCTCCTTTGTAATCTCCTTATCCTCTTCCATAAGGGAATACAGTTCTCTTGTATCCTGTATATCCTTACTCAGACTATCGTATACGGACAGTGTGTTCTTTATATCTGCCACTTCTTTGGTAATCTCTTTTGCCTTTATATTGTCATTCCAGAAGTCAGGTTTTGTAGTTTCTTCTTCAAGTTGTGAAAGTCTCTTTCTGAGTTTGTCTACTTCAAAGAAACCTCCCGAGCCTTTTCACCCGCTCATTTAATTGCTCTATATTACCCATCACCCCTCCTAACAAACTAACCAACTAACCACCTAACCAACTACCAAACTATCCAACTACTTCTAATTATATCACAACTTTTATTCATTGTCAAGCATTTTTCAAGAGGTCTGAAAAAGTCGGTTTTTGAACACGAATCACACAAATATCCGAATATCACAAATGAAACCAAACTTCTATAACTCTTTACATATTAAACAGTTATGTTGATTATTAAAACTATTCGTGCAATTTGTTAACCTGCCCTGTGGAGTAGGGAATTTCTTGACTCCGTATTTTCTCTCCATATCAGCTATAAATCTACCAGATCCATAGAACTGTCCTTATACTAATAAATAACTATCTTTCTCGATTGGAAACACACCAACTTCTGGGAGAATTCTCGCTGCTCGCAGCATACTGACCTCCTGGTATAATATTCATTATACCTGACAACGTTTATTACCAAAATTACCTAATAATCCTGTACGAAGTTTAGAAACTTTTAAATACGAAAGTAATTTATGTATAAAAAAGTCTGTGAAATCTCTTTTTAATCTTTCTAATCAGACATCCTGATCTTTATAGGATGTCTATTTCAAAATTGTTATCAATAAATGGAGCACTATGCAATAGTGCTACCATAAATGCAAGG
>DAOUSS010000341.1 GCA_030627085.1 Candidatus Stahliibacteriota bacterium
AAAACTTATAAAAGTGCTGGAAGAAGAAAAGAATTTAATGGAGCTGGTTAACACTGATACGCCCCAATCCTTCATAGAGAAATTCCGTAGTATTGAGGGGATGTAAGGGAAAAGGATAAAGGATGGGGTAATGGATTGATGGAGTAGTGGAATGCATTAGCTTGCTAATGCAAAACACCGTTGAGGTACCGGGGATAATGAAGGCTAAAGGCAAAAATGACCTAATGATTTATCCCGTTGAATGCGACCTGTCCCGTTGGATGCACAGCTATCCTATCGGGAAGCTATTCCATCGGGACCCAATGACGCTAATATGTTTCGCTTTTTAAGTACAGGTGCTGAGGAAGGTGCATTTAATATGGCGGTGGATTATGCCATTTTCGAAAAGTTCAGGGCAGGTGGTCTTCCTCCAACCATTCGCTTTTTCTGGTTTGTTCCTCCCTGTGTGAGTATTGGTAGGCTTCAATCTCCGGATACCATGTATAATGCAGAATATTATCTCGTGAGACGACCGACTGGGGGGAGGGCTGTTGTGCATAAGGATGACCTTTCGTACAGTATAATATGTAAAAAAGATAACCCCGTATTTGGAGGGGATGTATTTAAAACTTATATGAAGTCATCCAGTTTACTTGTAGAGGCAGTAAGATTACTTGGAATAGACGCAGAGATAGTCAAGGTGAAGTCAGGCTGTGGAAGGTCACCTTTGTGTTTTCAATCAAAGAGCAAATACGAAATTGTAAGTAACGGCAAAAAAATTATAGGTAGTGCCCAAAAGAGGGAGAGAGAATTTATTCTTCTTCGGGGGAGCATCTCTCTCAATGTTGCAAGAGAGAAAATAATAGATAAATATAAATCGGTTCTTCATAATAAGGACATAGAATATACAGTGGATACTTTGACAGAGCAAGAGAGTGCTCTTGCCCGTCTCTATACCCCTATGTTCAGGATAGATAATCCCAAAATATGCATTAACCACGGATGAGTTAGTTTGTTAGTTGGATAGTTTGTTAGTTGGATAGTTAGTTAGATTCTAACAAACCAGCAAACCAACTAACTTCTTGTTTTTTATTTGACATTTTGAAAAAAATGTAGTATAATGTAACAGAAAGATTGATTGGCGCTAAATGAGGGGGTATATGGTGGAGAAGATAAGTATTGTAACAGGCGGGGCAAGAGGGATAGGAAAAACAATAGCGGATTCATTAAAAGAGAGAGGAAACAGGGTATTTATATGGGATGTAAGTGAGGATGGAAAGA
>DAOUSS010000347.1 GCA_030627085.1 Candidatus Stahliibacteriota bacterium
ACAAAGAAACTTAAGATCCAGACCGACGGAAACGCTTTTCTGACTGAGGCACATCCAAAATTGCGCCCTGTGGAGACCCTGACACCCGGGATATTCATCGCGGGATGTGCTCATGCACCCAAAGATATACCCGATACGGTAGCGCAGGCATCGGCTGCGTCCAGTAAGGTTATGGAGATGTTCGGGCAGAAAGAATTATTACACGACCCTATGGTGGCATGGGTTGATGAAGATTTATGCAGTGGTTGTGGTATATGCATTTCACTTTGTCCGTATGATGCGAGAGAATTAGAAACTGTAAAGGGAAAAAAGATAGCAAAGGTAGAGGAGATCTTGTGTGAGGGTTGTGGTAGCTGCATTGCGGGTTGCCCTGCAGGTGCCTGTCAACAGAGAAATCTTGACGATGAGCAGATAATCAAAATGGTAGAAAGTGTATTATCTGACGATTAAATGACCCCCTGGGAATTCCTATGCAAGATTTTGAACCTAAAATCATAGTCTTTTGCTGCAGATGGTGTTCCTATGCAGCCGCTGATCTTGCTGGGACATCAAGGATGACAGCAAATCCGCAGTTTGTAATTATACGCACACTGTGTTCGAGCCGTATTGATCCAGAATTTGTACTTGATGCATTCGCAAAAGGAGCAGATGGTGTGCTTGTGACAGGTTGTCATCCTGGTGATTGTCATTATGTTAATGGAAATTACAAGACCAGGCGACGGATACTTCTGTTGAAAGAGGTGCTCGGGCAACTTGGTATAGATAAAAAGAGATTGCGTCGGGAGTGGGTATCTGCTGGCGAGGGAAGGAAATTTGTTGAAATAGTGGACGAATTTATTGAAACGATAAAAAATTTGGGCCCTATTGACCGCGTTGAGTGAATCTTATAGAGTTACAACCTGACTGATTATAACCACGAAGGCACAAAGAACACCAAAAAGTAAAAATTAAAGAAGTATAAAAAACATGAAACCTTTGTGTTCTTAGTGGTAAATAATCCTGTAGGGGCGAATAATTCCCGTGGTGTCAGGAGTTGCCTTACGGCGACCTTCG
>DAOUSS010000107.1 GCA_030627085.1 Candidatus Stahliibacteriota bacterium
ATAATGGGGATAAAAAAATCGTCCAGAAAGTCTTTGAAATCCTTGTTAGATTTTTGGCATTTAACTACATAATTCCCTAGAATTTAGTGTTAAAACGTTTATAATTACCAAATAATATGAGTAAATTTATTCAAATTATAAGACATGCATTTGCAATAGAAAAGAAAGATTATGATGACCTTTCTGACAAAGAGAAAGAGCAGCTGGATAAACTCGCGAAGGGAATAGTGAGTCGAGGATTGACCACCCCAAGTATTATGTTTCTTGAATCAGTGAAACCACTTAATTTTCTTGGTTCTCAGGTTATGCTCTTTTTCCGTTCTATAGTTGCCGCTATATTTCCGACCTCATCCTATGATAGAATGGAAGCCATACTTGAGAAGCGCAAGAGTATAGAATGGTTGATTGTAAGGATTGAGGAGTTTGAGACAGAGAGAGGGAAGAGGAGAGAGGAGAGAGAAGAGAGGAGAGAGAAGAGAGAAGAGAGAAGAGAGAAGAGAGAAGAGAGAAGAGAGAAGAGAGAAATGACCAATGACTAATGACCAATGACTAATATAATTACTTTTTGAGTTAATTTTTTAGTGAGGTTTATATGGAAAGGCTATGGGCACCATGGAGAATGGAGTATATACTTGAACCGCACAGAGATGGATGTATATTCTGTGAAGCACTAAAAAAAGGAGAAGAGGGATATACTCTTGTGCGTGAGGAGTTCGCATTCGTCATTATGAATACATTTCCTTACAATAATGGGCATATAATGGTTGCTCCAACCAGACATATCGGAGACATAGGAGACCTTTCAGATGAGGAAATGCTTTCTATCTCAAGATTAGTCAAGAAGAGCCTTCAGATACTGCAAGATAAACTAAAGCCAGATGCATTCAATGTTGGTATGAATCTTGGGAGGGTTGCAGGTGCAGGAGTAGAAGACCATATCCATATCCATATAGTGCCAAGATGGAATGGCGATACCAATTTTATGCCTGTCATTTCTGATACAAAGATAGTGTCCCAGGCTTTAGAGGAAACATATCGTATTCTAAAAGAGGGGTTTAGTAAAATCAAGGGTTAGAGTTTCCCTATGGAATGGACTTCACATCCCTGTATAGAAAACAAGAAAAAAACCACATTTCTTGTAATATTCCTTGTAGTGTTACTGGTAGGATTGTACATATGGTTTAAGTTGTGGGGTCTTGTAATTGGCATTGTACTTATTGGTAGTGCTATGTATCCATATTTCATTCCCACAAGGTATGAGTTTAATGAAGAGTATATAATTATAAAAGGGTTTTTTATGCAGCAGAAAAAACAGTGGAGGGAGTTCAGAAGTTTTTATCCCGATAAGAACGGGATTTTTTTCTCTCCATTCCCTAAACCGACAAGACTGGAAAATTACAGGGGGATATATATAAGGTTCGGAGATAAGCGTGATGATGTGATGGAGTTTGTAAAGAGGAAAATCAAAACAGAAAGGGAGGAAGTATGATAAGGTTGATGGATCTTGGTACAGAATACAGGAGGATAAAACAGGAGATAGATGAAGGCATAAGAGAAATTGTAGACGCACAGCAATTTACTAATGGTGGACATATAAACAGGTTTGAGGAAGAGTTTGCAAGATATCTCGGAATAAAAAACTGCGTGGGTGTTTCATCCGGCTCCACAGCACTTGACCTTGCACTTTTTGCACTTGGTATTGGAGAGGGTGATGAGGTAATTGTTCCAAGTTTTACATTTATTGCCACCGCAGAGGCAGTTTCGCATGTCGGTGCAAAACTTGTCTTCTGTGATTCTGATTACGACACACAGAATATAGATGTGGATAAATTGGAGTCCCTTATAACCAAGAAAACAAGGGCTATAATACCTGTGCATCTCTACGGTAGTCCCTGTGATATGGACAGAATTATGGAGTTGGCGAGGAAATATGAACTTAAGGTAATTGAAGACGCTGCCCAGGCACAGGGAGCGATGTATAAGGGAAAAAAGGTATCTGTAATCGGAGATGCCGGATGTTTTAGTTTTTACCCTGCCAAGAATCTCGGAGCATATGGGCATGCAGGAGCAATAGTAACCGATAACGATGAACTGGCAGATAAGGTAAGATTGCTTGCCAACCATGGCAGAAGGGCCCACTACTACCATGAGATGATTGGTTATAACTACAGAATGGATTCTATCCAGGCAAAGGTTCTTTCTATAAAACTTGTACATCTGGAGGAGTGGAACGAGAATAGAAGAAGGCTGGCAGAAATATACACAGACTCTTTAAAAGATTTACCAATAGGATTGCCCCAAAGAGACAATGACAAAATTCCCGTGTACCATTTATATGTTATAAGAACAGATAGAAGAGAGGAACTTGCGGGATGGCTTAAGGAAAATGGCATAGAGACGAGGGTTCACTATTCGCTTCCACTACATTTGCAGCCCGCATACGAACACCTTGGATATAAAGAGGGAGACCTTCCTGTGTCGGAGAGACTTGCAAAAGAGGTCTTATCTCTTCCTTTGTACCCATATCTTGAGGGAGATAAAGCCCATAGGGTAGTTGAAAAGGTGAAGGAATTCTTCTCTTGAATTCTATTTGTATAGAAACTCTTTCAATTCTTTTGGAAGAGTTAACGATGCGCTGTGAATCTCAGGTGTGTAATACCTGAGCAAGGGGGAGGGCTCTCTATGGGTGGATGCCGGAGAGATGGTATCTGATGCAAACATAAAACTCCATATACCACCGGGATAGGTAGGTATGGGAGCTATGTATGGTTTTACAGTTCTAAATACAGAATTAAGCCTCTTTAAGTAATCTCTTATGAATTTCTTATGATAAAATGGTGATTCTGACTGTGCAATAAATATACCATCATCTGACAGACCCTCTTTGCATCTTCTTAAGAATTCACTCTCCACAAGTGATAGTGCAAGACCTTCAGGATCGGTTGAATCAACAAAGATGATATCCAATCCGCTTCTGTTCTTTATCCATTCTGCTCCATCCTCATAATAAATCTTTACTCTTGGGTCTTCAAGCCAGGAGCAACCAAATATCTCCTTTGAAAGGGCGACAACCCTCTCATCTATCTCCACGAGGGAGACCGTATCTATATCATATTTCAGGATTTCACGGACTGAAAATCCATCTCCTCCACCTATCACAGCAATATTCTTTGGAGAGAGGTGACATACCATAGCAGGATGGATGAGCATCTCATGATATATATACTTATCTTTCTCTGTAAGCATCACTTTATTATTAAGTAATAATACCCTACCAAAATCATATGTATCAATAATCTTTATATCCTGAAATTTACTTTTTTCCCTATGTAGTACATTCTTAACTCGTATGAGAATTCCTGCATTAGGGGTATGGTATTCTACAAAGAAATTATTATTCATAGGGGATTTGGTTGTCTGGATTCAAGTTTTTATAATTCCTCTTACAAGATGGGTTATCTTCACATCCTGTGGTAGAAATACGCCCTTCAGATAATTCAGGGCAAAATCCACATCGATAACATCGCTGCAGGAGAAAAAATCTATCGCAGCATAATTGTACTCTGGCCAGGTATGTACGGAGAAATGAGATTCTGCTATAATAACGACGCCTGAGACACCGTATGGTTTAAAATAATGAAAGTTGGAATCTATTATTTTGGCATGGGATAGACGGGCTGCCTCAAGAAATGCCTCCTCTACCTTTTTTGAATCAGAAATAATAGAAGGCAGGCACCCATAAAATTCTACTATGGTATGGTTCCCCAGTATCTTTTCCAATTTTATTTATCTCCTTACTATCAGGGTCATCATCCATAAAAATCCCCTCCCAAGGATTTATATTATACCAATTTTTTGGGGATTTGTCAAGAAGAAACAAAATTTTATGAGATTGTTTTGAGTGCTATACAACTATTGTGTCCACCGAATCCAAAAGAGTTTGAAAGACTGGCCTCTATTTTTATCTTTCTTGCCTTATTTGGTACATAATCAAGATCACACTCAGGATCCGGATTTTCAAGATTTATCGTGGGATGGGCTATCCCATCTCTCATTGACAACACGCAGGCTATGAGTTCACAGGCTCCCGCCGCGCCCAGCAAGTGTCCTATCATTGATTTGGTAGAGGATATAGCAACCCTCCTGGCATTTTCCTCTCCAAGGGCAAGCTTTACTGCCATTGTTTCTATCTTATCATTAAGGGGGGTGGAGGTACCGTGTGCATTTATATAATCAACAGTTCCAAGCTCTGCTTCGTCTAATGCGAGTTTTATTGCTTTTGCTGCTGCTATTCCATTGGGGTCGGGAGCGGTCATATGATAGGCGTCAGAGGTCATACCAAATCCAGCAACCTCGCAGTATGGCTTTTTCCCTCTCGTTATTGCATGCTCATATTCCTCCAGGACGAGAACTCCAGCGCCCTCTCCCAATACAAACCCATCTCTCTCTCTATCAAACGGTCTTGATGCCTTCTCTGGTTCGTCATTCCTTGTGGATATTGCCTTCATATTTGCAAAACCGGCAACGGTTAAAGGGGTTACAGCCGCCTCTGTCCCTCCCGTTATCATGACATCCACCAGGCCATCCTTTATCATCCTGTATGCCTCTCCTATTGCGTGTCCGGATGAGGCACAGGCAGATGCTACACAGAAGCTTGGACCCTTCAGTCCAAACTCTATTGAAACCTCAGCAGAGGCAGAGTTTGTTATCATCATCGGGATGAAGAACGGGCTAATAAACCTCGGAGAACCGTTGAGCAGTTTTCGGTGCTGTTCCTCCCAGGTTTCTATACCCCCGACACCAGAACCTGTAATAACCCCTATCTTTTCTGTATCCTCTTTTGAGAGATCTATTTTAGAGTCCTCCACTGCCTCCCTTGATGCACATATGGCGAACTGTGTATACCTATCCAATCTCCGTGCCCTCTTTGGTGGAAAGAATTTCTCGGGAGAAAAATTCTTTAACTCTGCTGCAATTCTGACAGAAAATCCAGTTGTATTAAATCTTGTGATATGTGCAACCCCACTTTTGCCTTCTAAGAGAGACCTCCAGAACTCTTCTTTTGAGAGACCTATGGGTGTAAATGCCCCCATACCTGTTATTACCACTCTCCTCATACTCCTCCTTGTTTTGGAAGTAAAGCATGCCCTCGCTATGCAAGTGCTCTGTTACTTGTTTGTTTTGTTTTCTATGTACTCCACTGCCTTTCCGAATGTTACGAGCTTTTCTGCTTCTTCGTTCGGTATCTCTATTTCAAACTTCTCTTCCAGTGCCATAATCAGTTCAACTGTATCGAGAGAGTCGGCTCCGAGGTCATCCGTGAAACTTGCTTCATCCGTTATTTGCTTCTCATCCACACCCAGTTTTTCCATTATTATTCCCTTTATTTCCTCCCTTACTGCCATATTTCCTCCTTTTGGCTTTTAAACTAAGGTTAAAGGATAAATGACCTAATTACCTAATGACCTAATTACTTAATGACTTAATTACTTTCTTTTATATTTTTGGGGATTATACCATATTTTTTATTAAATGTCAAGTTTTTTTGTTATCGTTGTTAACTCAAAGATAAAGTTATAGTGTTTAAAAGATAAAATTATAGTAAATTAACTTTAAAATTACAGTAAACAGTGAGTCAA
>DAOUSS010000314.1 GCA_030627085.1 Candidatus Stahliibacteriota bacterium
GCGGTTGATATATTTGAAAAATGGAGGTGTGAGATGAGCGTTATTTTTTTTATCCTCACCCTAAGCATCTTTCTCAGCCCTCAACAGGAGAGGCTCGATATGGATGTTCTTGCCGTTCTCTACACAAGCACATTCACAAGGACACTCACACCTGCCGAGATTGAGATATTTCATCAAGAAATGGCAAAATTCAAGTATTGGTATGACCGGAATGTTGGAGACTGGCTGAATTTGAATATTGATTTTGTTCAGATTGACCGTACAATCTCCCCCGAAGAAGTAGGTATGAGGTCTGATGGTGGAACATACTTCTCTCCCAATAATACCTTAAAAGAGGACTTAAGAAGCAAGGGAGTGCCCGATAATAAATATAGTTCGGTGATGCTCTACTATGCATGGAGGAACTTTGTCCCTCCATGGAATGCCTTCCAGATCTACGGAGGAGGCGCGATGGGTCCAGATACCTCCATCTCTCTCGTAGGTGAGCCGGGAAATACGGGGTTCTTCTCCGTTTCTGTTCTCACCTGGGGTCCTGATATGAGCGGCTTTCCAGTGCATGAGTTCACCCATAACCTTGATGCTATGTTCTATATGTGCGATATGGATACCGAAATGCTGCACGGTGATCATATGGCCAAAAATATGCCATTACTTCTAAAAGAATTACCAGGGGCATTCCTGCCGGATTTTACAGATGAGGAGATGCTTGAGAATGCAAGACTTGAAATGAAGGGAGAATACGGCTTTGAATGGAAACATCAGGAGATATATTACAGATGGATTCTCAATCGCCCAAAAGAGGCATGGCTCAAACTCGCTCCACGCTATGGAAGAGTTGTATCACGAAAAAGAAAAACACTCGTTCCACTCTACAGGGAGATTACAACAGCAAAAGGCAACTCTGCCTATCTCGCAGTCTTTTTCTACGACGAGGATAGAAAACCCATCAAAGGGGCAACTGTGGTGGCGCACATCGGGAAAAAAACCATCCCCCTCCATTGCCAGAGGCTCGAGAGGAGGGAGGACCCAAGAAAAGGAAAAGACAATACTATATGGTCCTTCCCTCTCTATTTTGCTTTGATCCCTATAGATTTTGAAGAGAAAAAAGAGGTTCTCATAACGGCAAAAAAGGATAACCTGAAGGCATCTACAAAGGTCATTATACATCCCACCAAACTCGGGATGATAGATGCACCACCCCTCGTTATAGTTCAGAAGGATATGAGAGATAGCCCTACCGTAACCTGCAGGGTAGTGGAAGAGGCACTGAATGGCAAAGGAAATGTCATAAAGGGAGTGAATGTAAGGGCTGTTCTTGATACACCGACAATAGTCCTTGACAATACCGACAATATGGGAACACACTGGGGTAGTTTTGGAGAAGTTCCCCTCGGTATGCATACGGTAGAGATCTCGGCAACTGCTAAAGATTTTGAGATTCCAAAAAGACACCTAAATCTCTGGTGCAAATATAGATGGGGACTTGTGACAGCCAATCGTTATATGGGGATGGTGGGCGAACCGATTGAAATAGAGGTAGATGTTTTGAACGAGGCGGGGAACCCTGTCACCAATATCATAGTGAGTGCTATCGTAGAAGAAGACAGTATAGTACTTTTGGACTCTGACAAAGATGGCACATGTAGGGGCATCTTCGAATCATTAGCTCCTAAAAGGTATGATTTAAAAGTAAAGGCGTCACTTGTTGGCAGACCGTACTCAATCACAAAAACGGTCCCCCTTGAAGTGAAGCCGAAAGGAACTATAGAGGGTGAGGACAACATCCCACCATTCCGGTCTTCGGGAGATAGGGCATCTGTACAGGATATCGGAA
>DAOUSS010000211.1 GCA_030627085.1 Candidatus Stahliibacteriota bacterium
CTGTAATTTTAATTTTGACTCACTGTTTACTGTAATTTTAAAGTTAATTTACTATAATTTTATCTTTTAAACACTATAACTTTATCTTTGAGTTAACATCTTTTGATTTTTTTCTTGACATTGTTCAACTTTTGTGCTAAAATAATACAGCATGTTACAACCGACAGTTATATCTATGAAACAAAGACTCTTCTTTATACTCTGGGTTATTCTCATTAGCTTGCCCCCAAGTAAACTTTTGGCAATCTCACCATATGAGACGGTTGGAATAGAAATCACCTGTACTATAAACCGGTTTCTCCTGTCTGGTATTACTTCTATACGGTCAATCGAAAGAACGAGACTTCGAGGAAAAGAGGTTATCCTCTGGAGAGGAAAGGTAGACAAACCCGTGAGAATATTAGGATTTATTGTAAGCCTTCTAAAAACATACAAAGGTGCAATTGTATATGATTCCTATATTGATATTGAAACTCATTTGCCTGTAGAGTACCTTGAGTACAGGATAGACCCAGGTGGAGGGAAGAAGATAATCGAACATATACTCTACAACAGAGAGAACCACTCCATAAAATCGCTTATAAATGGAACGGTTTTGAATGACGTACCCTGCGATATTCAAGATGTGATCTCAATCCTCATAAGATTTCTCAATAGAGCCAACACAGATAGAATCGTTGTCGGAAAAACAATGAGAGGGAATACGGTTGTAGATATGGAAATTGATGAGATTATAGTGGAGGTAACAGATGTGAAGTCAACCCCTGATGGGGTAATTTATACATTTACATCCAGAAAACTACCCAATGTAGGTAAGTATCCAACTGTATTAAAGACGCAATTGTTGGACGATGGAGAGAAAAAACTTCCTATCAGTGGAGTAGGAATTGTTCGGATCCCCATAATTGGAAGAATCAATATAGAAGGGACACTGACAACATCGGGTATATAAACTTCAGACCCTGTAAGTTAATGTATGAGGATAGCTATAGCAACTGATGTCTATTATCCACAAAGAAACGGAGAGCACCTCAGGCAGAGATTTGGTGTTCCCAAAATACCCGTCGTGCTGCACACGGGCAGGCTGAGTGAAGAAAAAAGAGTAGATGTATTGATAAAGGCAATATCGTATGTCTTGAGAGAGATGCAGGTTTATCCGGGAGAACAGTGAAAAATCCCAGTAGTTACTTTCTTCTGATAAGGTATAATGAAAATTCATAAAAGAGAGGTGTTTATAAGATGGGTAAAATAGGACTTGTTCTTGGTTCAGGCTCTGCAAGAGGACTGGCTCACATAGGAGTGTTGAAGGTTCTGCAGAGAGCGAACATCCCAATAGACTTAATAGTTGGAAGTAGCATGGGAGCATTAATTGGAGCTATCTATGCCAAAGGGATACCACTTGAGGAGATAGAGCAGCCTTTCCAGAGGTTGACAAGAAGGTGGACAATTACATCCTTCTTCCCGGCACCACATATTTCAGGTTTTGTTGGAGGAAGTATGCTTGAGAGATTTTTACATACATTCCTTAAAAACACAGATTTTTGCGATTTAAAAATTTCATTCACTGCAGTAGCAACAGATATAGAGACCGGGGAAGAAATATTGCTGAGAGAAGGCTCGGTAAAGAAAGCTATAAGAGCCAGCATGTCTCTACCTGTGGTATTTGTTCCTGTTCATTATAATGGACGCCTCGTAGTAGATGGTGGGTTGGTTAATCCTCTCCCAGTTAGCATAGCAAAAGAGATGGGAGCAGATGTGATTATTGCCTCGTATGTAATGCCGCGCCCAAAAGAAAATGCAGAGAGCATTAAACTGAAAAAAAAGAATTGGAAGATTCCGCTGGATATTTTTAAGCGAGATAACAAAACTCGCCTTCCGAATATGAAGAAAATGTTTTTTCAGGGTCTCTCTGTTATGGAAAACAAAATCCTTGAAGCAAATTTACGGAAGACAAATCCGTCAGTTCTTATAGAGCCAAAATTGGGAGATTTTAAATCCGTTGACTTCCATAGAGCGGATGAGATAATCAAGAGTGGAGAAAAAGCAGCAGAAAGTGTAATCCCCACCCTGAAACAGATACTGGACGGTTAGTCCGATAGCGAACAACCACAAGGGTTCTCCCTACAACCGATGTCTAACCAACAATGTAGGGACAGGGCTTGACTTCGGCGAGTATTTCGTCCCGAGGCTCAATACCGAGGAGCTCAGTCGAGTCGTCCCTGTCCGAATACTCAAGGCTTTAGCCTTGACAGTTTGTAAAACTGTACAATTCTACATGTTGATATTTTATATGTTAGGTAGTGTCAAATAGAATATGAAAGAATACGAAAAACTACACCTGTCTGCCGACAGGCAAGATAAGAGGTCACGGAGGGGAGAAAGGGGAAAAGAGATGAGAGATGAGAGAGAAGGGATAGATGATTTCTCGCCCTTCGCTTTTCGCTCTTCACGAAGTGCTCTCTGTGGTTAGATTTTTGACAATACTATATGTTATGGGGGGGACAATGTTAAAGGAAGAGATGAAAATAAATCCTGAAGAAGTAACAGAAAAGATTGTGAGTTTTATCAGAGATAGCCTCAAATCACTTAAAAGAGATGGAGCAATTATTGGATTCTCAGGTGGTCTTGACTCTGCCTGTGTTGCAGCACTCCTATCCCGTGCTATTGAAAAGAACAAAATCCTGGGTCTCATAATGCCAGAGAGGGATTCAGATGATAGATCAAAAGAGGATGCAGAACTTGTCGCAAATACATTTGGTATACCAATAAAATCGATAGACCTAACCCCCACCCTTGAATCTTTAGGAACCTACGAAGTATTTCCTGGAGGGCTCTTATCAGGCAAAAAAAGGGCCTCTAGAGTTATCAGAGCTGGGTATCGGCTCTTGCCAAGACATAATAATCCATTTCAGGGGGGACTTCTGGGAACAAAAAAAGAGTGGATGAGATATGTACAGGCATACTACAGGATTAAACACAGGATAAGGATGACACATCTTTATTACTATGCGGAACAACTGAACTACCTTGTAGCAGGAACTTCAAATAAAAGCGAGGAGATGGTCGGGTTTTTTGTAAAATATGGGGATGGTGCAGCTGACATAATGCCTATTGCAGACCTCTATAAAACTCAGGTTAGGGAATTATCATGGTGGCTTGGGGTTCCTGAAATTATCGTTCAAAAACCCCCTTCGCCCGATCTTCTTCCAGGTGTCACGGACGAACTTGTCCTGAAGATGAGTTACGA
>DAOUSS010000308.1 GCA_030627085.1 Candidatus Stahliibacteriota bacterium
TCGGCCTGAGCTCGGGACGAAGGCTCAGTTGAACCGTTAGCAATGTCCCGCCTTTGGCGGGATCCCGCTTCTGCGGGGCAAAGTTAGCAATTAGCATTTGTTCTTTATGTTTTAATCTTTGTGTCCTTTGTATCTTGTTCTCCAGAGATGCACAAACTCCTCTGGTGTGAGGTCTTCCGGTCTTTTTTCTCCCAGGGGACCGGGTAAGCCTATGGTCTTCCTTAGCATCTTTCTCCTTGATGTAAAGCAGGTCTTTACAAACGAAAAGAAACTGTTGTAGTCATCTATTAGGTATCTTGGAGTATCAAGAAATTCTATTCTCACCACAAGGGATGAGACCTTTGGTCTTGGATAGAAGAAGGATGGAGGGATAGGAAAAAGAATCTCTGTATCTGAGAAGCAGTGATACATAATTGATAGAGTGCCGTATGACTTTTTATCTAACTGCCCCGTCATTCTCTGTGCGACTTCCCTCTGAAGTGTAAGAACGGCACATGAAAAAGATGTCCTATTCTCCAACAGAAGATAGAGAAATTGCTTTGATATAGAATATGGAAGATTGGAGATGAGTTTCAATCTCTTGCCTCCTGAAAGACCCTTTATATCCTGTTTCAATATATCACCTTCCCGAATTACAATATTTTTGGCGTTTTTAAATTTCTCCTTGATAACTTGTACCAATCTCTTGTCCTTCTCAACCACTATCACCTTTTTTGCCTTCTCAATAAGGAATTCCGTAAGTATGCCTGTCCCAGGTCCAACTTCCAGCACGGTATCTTCATCTGACAGGCAGAGTGCATCTACAATCTTTTTTGCCATCCCCCTGCTTTGTAAAAATGACTGGGAGAGGCGTTTCTTTGGTTGTATTGTGTGTTTCTTTTTGTGTGAATTCATAGCTTAACACCACAGAAAAGGCATCAGCGTTTGTAGGCACGAATTCAATTCGTGCCAACTATATTTGTACGCTCAAAGACCGCGCCTATTGCCTTTTCCTTTACCAATAAGCTATAAAGTTTGCCCTCACTCCCTGGTGAAATATGAGGGTATTTTTTTGCTTGATCGCATAGGAAAGTATAAAACCACAGACTTCACAGAGAAAGACATTTTTATTTTATTCTCTGTGCACTCAAATTTCATCTTCTTAAAGTGTCTTTAAGAGAAATCTCTTCAAGCAATTTTATGGAGTTCTTTATTCTAAGAATCCTGTGCTTATTTCAATGATTTCTTAACAAGGACTCTGGATAATCGAGTATATATCGGAGAGTTTGAATATGGAGGACACAGAGATCTTGCTCTTTTTAAACAAAAATTCTCTGTGTTCTCTGTGGTTCGAAAAATTTTCTTGACAAAGATAAAAATGTATGTTATAATGCCCATATCTTATATGAAAGGAGGATAGTAGATGATACGAGGCAAGGTAAAATGGTTCAACGAGTCCAGGGGTTATGGATTCATTGAGCGTGAGGATAGTGGTGGAGATGTCTTTGTTCACTATGCCGACATCTCAGGCGAAGGCTTCAAGACCCTGCATGAGGGTGACGAGGTCGAGTTTGATGTGGTAGATGATGTGAAAGGACCAAAAGCAATCAACGTAACCAAAGTTTAAAAGTCCTGACAGCGTTCCACCAAAAGGGGTCGCAGCCTTCTTCAGGCTACGACCCCTCAATTTTTTTGAGGTGATTATAAGAGAAGATAAAGTTTTGGGTAAGGTAATCGCAAGCTTCACAGGCTGTGCAAAAACAACCGTGCAGCAAGCCTGTCTACCCTGCCTACCGGCAGGCAGGCGACAGGTAGATTGGAGTTAATCCGTGGAGTTAATCCGTAAGGATTTGGAATTCACCCGTAAGGGTTTTATATAAAAGGCTGACGCCTTAATTCCA
>DAOUSS010000068.1 GCA_030627085.1 Candidatus Stahliibacteriota bacterium
AAATTCCATTTCACTATGAACCAAAACACGCCGTTATCGGAAGTTGATTCATTTCAACAATCTCGCTTGTAAATGACCTCCTTGACTCTAAGCTTTTGAATGGGTTTCTTTGCTGCCCAAGGGCCCGATATACCAAAAAACTCATCGGTGTGTGCTGCTGTCAGGAGAAGCGCTGTATTCAAACCTTTGTCTCTTCCAGCTATTGCAATTACATCTTCTCCAGCCCTCACCGCTCCAGCATCGCAGGCGATTAGCGTGATCTCTATGGCAACTTTTGTTCCAGACCCAAAGAGATACAGCGTTTGAGCAATTACTTGTGCCACATTGCAACCACCAGGAACATTGATTCCCCTGAAAACCTCAGTAGCTTGAATGGTCCAATTGATTCTCATATCCTTAAGTTCCTTACGTACCGGTGAATCATGGGCTATGCCGCTGGGATGTTCCTTTTCTCCTGGTTTAATTTCATATGCCTCTCGCCCCTCTTTAGACATAGATGCAACATCCCAGATTACTTCAGCCCGATCGGTCACGACTATTATTTCATAATCTTTGGTCCCCAGTTCTCTGACAGCCCTCTTTGCGCTGTCTCCGGTAGACGATGCTACGACTATTTTTCTGACTCCCAACTCTTTTGCCCTTTTCTTAACCGATTCAAATAACTCATCCATATTTTCACCTCCTTATTGTTTTACCTTCAATTTTTGATGACGTCTTGCGTGTTTGCGAAGTCCCGACGGGATTTAGTGAAGCGTCGCACGCTGTTAGGCGAAGTGCCAACCATATGAGCATTTTTCTGCTTTCCTAATCTCGCAACTTATTTCCACACCAGTGGCAATTCTTGAAATCATAAGAGACGATAATTGGATTACTACATTCCGGACAGCGCCATTTTTTATCCTGTTCCAAAAGCCACTCCTCAGCCTTTCTTTCTTGGATCATCAGGAGATTTCCTCTCAAGTCTATTCCTAACCCAGAACAGATTTTAGCGAACTCAGCATGCTTTTGGCAGGTATCATACTCGGCACAGTCGTAGCAAAACATCAACCCCTTGGCATTTAAACACTTCAAAATCTTGCAATTCTTTCCCCATTCTTTCTCGCGAGCCCACCCACAAACATCTATCGCCTGACAACCTTCGCATCTAACCTCTTCCGGAGGACAATCGTGGCTTTTTGCCAATTTTTCTTGAAGTTTTTTTGAATCTTTGTATGCTCGATAAATCTCACAGATTCCGCAATAGAGACCGCATCTGCCTATAAGATTTTTGTCCACCATAATTTCCTCCTCCTTTATCTCTTGGCATTTCGTCTAACGTTTCTAGCTTAGGTTGTTTTATACTTTCAATATAATATTAGATATCTTGTTATAGGCATCATCAAATTTTTTGTCTGAAATAGAGAAGGTTCCATCTTGATTCTTTACCAATATTTGTTCTAATCCCTGCTTAGCTGCATCGATGTGGTGCTTCCAAATCGGGTAGTTTCTTGTAGGCATAAGTTCCCTATCTTTGTCGTTTAAGATGCCTAGCGACTGTACGTATTCTTTAAACTCAAATGGCTTATATGCCCCATTCTCAACTATATAAATTAGAATCATGTCTTTAAAGTAATTTGTACGTATTCGACCATCTTGATTTCTTGGTGGATTGTTGATATATTTCTCTCCCTTTGAGGTTATCTGATAGTTATTCATTCTTTCACCTTTTAAAAGTGACTTATTATGTATGGCGTATAACTCGTTTATATCTAACAATGTTGGATATACATCTCTATCATAGATAAATTTAACATTTCGACCAATTTTAAGCCTCCTTCTCAAAGCGATCTTTAACTGACCCATATTATCCTATGGAGATAACTACTATCGTTTGATTTTGTTGTTATCTCAGTGATTTCAAGTTATATTACAAAAGGAATGTTAGTGATAATTGGAGATATTGGAAAAGTTTCCAGGATAAATCGCCTTTTATATGTGTTGTACACCGTTGCTCTATTTCTGTTATTTTAATAATAATTAAACTAAGATTCTCCAAATAACTCTAATGAAATTTTCTTAACAGCTTTTCTCACTGCCTCAATATTGTGTATGTTATCAATTATTGGTTTAAGATAATTCTCATTAAAAACAACAAAACCATTTGGGAGTTTAATAAAATACTTCTCAAACGAATTTAACATTTTTTGATAGGTGTCTTTTATTCTTGTTCTCGGATTTTGAATCTTTTCCTTTAATTCATCTGGGTCCCAAACAACATAAGGAATAGTAACTACCGTCTTTTTCCCGCCTGCTGTTCGGGCTTCTTTCCTTTGGCTTATTTTGGCTATCTGAAACCCAATATCATTAACTCTTGCATCAATTCCACGAGCATCTAATTCCGCATTGCCTTCGAGTTGCAAGTCCTCACCTTCTCTGGCACAGATATACTCAAACATATAACAAAAGTCTAACTGAGTAAGAACAGAAATCCATGTTCTATACATGCGAGCTTTAAATCCTTTCTTAAACCAGCCATCATTGTTTTTATCAAAATAATATCTCTTGAAGTATTTGAGTGCTTCTTTACTTTGGGGATTAGTATTAAGTTCTTCCCAAAAAATTTCGAACCACTCCTCAAAGATTAGAAATTGTCTTTCCTCCCAGTAATACTTGAATATTGATGCCAGTGGTAACATCTCTTTGGGCAAATCTTGTTCTACCCACTTAATGTTTTTCAATTCTTCTCGAAATTTGTCTAGTGGAATAGTTTCAAGAAAATAACGGTATTTTTTAAGGTCTTTTTGTGGATTTTTCATAATATCTCCTTTCTTTTTATTTCCCGCCACTCCTTTTTTGTAGGTAAAGGGAGACCTTTCAATTGAGTAATACTTAAATGGTAGGTAACCTCCCGATATATATCCTTTACATATTTTCTTACATAATCTGAATTGAGATATGCTATTATTTCTGAATCACTCAGATTAAACTTTATATTAAATAAATCATCCTTTCTTAAAAGGTGGTAAACATCTCCCATCCATGGATAACATCTTTTATCTATAGCTGCCCCTACTTTGCCGTTTTCTCTAAACCCCAAACCAACAACAATATGCGGGATATCAAAATATCCTCTAAGTTTCTTTACTTCTGACTTTTTAATCCAATAACCTGTAAGATTGTTACAGATAATCTTGTTACATTTAAGATTCCGCCCATTTAAAAGAGGTAAATAATTATCTACTCGAAGAGGTCTTTCTTTTGTTATATAGGGTGCATGTTTAATTTCAGGTGTCCTCGGTGAAATCCTGATTTCATAAATATCACCTAACCGATACGAACAAATACTTTCTATGGTGTGTGTATAATCTGTTTCAAACTTGACTACTTCACCTTGCCAGTGAGAGTTTACTTTTATCGTAATAATCTTATTATCTCGGTATTCCAAAAGTTCCAACCTCGAAGCAAACTTATCAGATTTAAGGAAATTTAACACCACTGATGAAACATCCGCTTCGGGTTTAAACACATTTGGTCCCAAATAAATTATAGCGGTTCCACCATTTTGGGATAAAAAAGTTCTCAGTTTTTTAAACTCATCCAAAATCATAAATGTAGGAGGGACGATAAAAATCAGTTGTCCTCCATGGCGGAGCAATTTAATAGATTTTTCTATAAAGGCACCATAAACATTATATTTTCCATACCAAGTCTCATATAGACTCTTATATTTTTCCTTAGTAGCAGGGTCTATTTTTATGGTGTAGTGTTTGGAGAGACTGGGAATACCATAAGGCGGATTCCCAATAACCAAATCGAAAGATAACCTTGTCTGCCATAAAAGATAGTCAGCTCTGATTAGCTTAATATTACTATTAATATTTAAAGTAGTTAAATAATTAATGATATCTTGATTAATTTCTACCCCAAAGAGTTTTGCTTGCTCAAAAAGCGCAGGTTGATTCCTTTTTATTCCGACTAAAAACTGCGCCAAACCACAGGCGGGTTCTAGGACAGTAATATCTTTTTTGTCCGTGTATTTGGTAACATCAATCAAGTTAACCATAAAATCAACAATCCGTTCAGGAGTGAAAAACATTCCGTAATCTTTCTTGATACCCTTAAGATTGTTATTCACTATGCTTTGATGGACTTTGTAGTCCACCAATGCCTCTTCTCTCACCAGTAATGGCTTGTGTCCTTTTTGCTGATACTTTATCTTTTTCATATTTTTATCACTTTTTCAAAGCGACCAATGGCGGAAAACGGTATCGGCACAAACGAAGTTGCAAAGCAATTTGGGCGTCAGCTGTTTGTGCTGTGATAATAATTAAAAGTTTTCAAAATAATCTCTTGCATGAAATCAATTTGTATTGTATAATTATATAACACAATCCCTGTTTTGTCAAGTTCAAAAATCAGAAAGGAGGTATCGTATGCAATTCGCTACCATCCTGAAGGAGTTCTACTGTGGAGTAGACCAGCTGTTTCGCATAGGGACCCTCTACAATTCAGATATCAGGTCATGCAAGACAGGATGCACTTATTGTCTGCCTTTTTTACTATTCACGATTCACAATTTACTATTCACTGTCCCATTCTTGACAAATCGTCTTTAATGTGTATTATACGCTGTCGTTTAGAATTCAATAAAATAAACCAATTCTTCATCAATTTTTTCAAGATCTAATAGTACTTTTTCTCTTCTCGGTTGTCCCCCAGCATTTCTAAAATCTCTCTGAAATGAACCACACTTAACCAAAGTATCATCAGTTATCCTAATAAAGGAAATCTGTTGTAAATCAAACGAAACTTTTCTTATTCTTGACCAAGCACCCCTCCTTATCCTTTCTATTTCATATTTTGATTTTCCACCTTTCAGTGCTTCATGCCATTTTTGGAATGTCCTGTCTTCGTCGTTATATAAAACTTTCCCAAGAGCAAGAATTAAACCAACTTTTCCATAATCTTTAATCCCATTTGCTGTTGCTTCACTATCATTAACAATAATTTGGTGACTGCTCGTATTCATAGCATGTGCTTTGAAATCCCAAGGAATATTTTTTAAACCGTCAAATTCTACTCTCCCATATCTTGGTCCCGGCATCTTCATAATTCTTGAAAGATACTTCCCACATAAAAATTGAAAATAAAATCCTATCCATTCCATTTGCTTCCAATGAGGAAAATTCGTTTTTTTCATTTCTAAAATAGAATTTCTGCCATCCCATAATTTAGGTATATGCTTTAATATTTTGCCAATTTGTTTAGCGGTTTTCAAATAAGTCATTCTACTTTCACCATATTTTACTCCCTTATCAAATAACTTTAATGAAGTTTGAGTGCTAGTTATTTCGTACTCTTTTTTAATTCTGTATAAATTTTTCTCTAATCTTTCTTTGGCAAATTCATAATATTCTTTCACAATCTCAAATCCAATATATTGCCTATTTAACATTTTGCTTACCACTGCTACTTGTCCAGAACCTAAAAATGGATCTAATACAATATCACCTTTTTCACTTGAATACATTAATATTTTTCTTATTAACTCTGACGGTAATTTTGTGGGTGTTTTTTGGTCTCCTGTCCAATATTCTCTTTTTATAATCCAGACATCTTCCTTATCTTCATAATGTAAACTTTTCCCTCTCTCACTTTTAGATTCCTTACCATACCGAGAATAAGGAAAAAACTTTCTTTTCTCATCATTTTTACAAACATAGAGACAATGATAATGGGAAGTTACAAATTTTCTCTTTGTTACAACGCCAAATTGGTACTTCCAAATAATATGGTTTACAGTAATAAAGCCCAATTCATTAATCGCTGTTAAAATATCGTTTAGATTATTCCATCCTGAAAAGACATACATACTTCCAGTATCTTTAAGTATTCTGTATACCTCCTTCATCCATTTCATAGTGAAATCGTAATATTTTTCTTTGGGAATTTCGCTGTATCCT
Organism: Candidatus Stahliibacteriota bacterium; assembly: GCA_030627085.1. Lineage (GTDB taxonomy): Bacteria > Hydrothermota > UBA3073 > UBA3073 > UBA3073 > UBA3073. The sequence goes on from DAOUSS010000068.1 coordinate 5,943, forward strand.
TCCAAAACTCTTGAAGCAGTTCTATGATAATTACTTCTTTTCGCCTTAAAATCTATAGCAAAAGGAGGGTCTGTTATAACAAGATCTATACTATTATTCGGGATACACTTCATTCCCTCTACACAATCCATATTATAGATTTTATTAAATTCTAACTCTTTCATATTTATACCCTCATTATAAACGATTGCCTATCTACTTATGTACGACATAGTGTCATATATACTTCCATTTTGGAGGCATGAGCGGCAGTGTTGAATATAGTCTATATAATATAAAACAAATAGGCAATTTGTCAATCTAAAAATCAGAACCAAAACATCAAAAATCAAGGAGAATTTAATCCTACTTCGTCTTCTTTACCTTCTCTAAAATTATACTACAAAAAGTATTCTCTGTCAAGTAAAAAATACTTTGACGAACCGCCTTTAATATGTGTCATATGAAATGTAATGTAATGGGGACGGTTCTCTTTTTTGGACTGTTTTTTTTCATATCTTCTTTGGTCTGCCTCGTTTGCCAGGGAATTTCTTGACTCCGTATTTTCTCTCCATACCAGCTATAAATCTATCAGGTCCATAGAACTTCCTTTTAAGATATATTCCTTAACAAGGTGTCAAGAAAAAAGAACCGTCCCCATATTTCACTTACTGTAGAATGCAAAGCTATTCAGCAGGGAGCTACTTCATAGGAAGCATATTTCACTGGGACGCCTTACTGTCCTCCGTCTCTGGTCTGTAGTCTTCAGTCTGAAGACTGTCCTTCATGGGGATAGTAGTAACGATAGTATCCATACGTCCCGCGGCCTAATGGAACAGCATTTAATACCACACCGGTAATCTTTGCCCTCACCCTATGCATAACATCCTTCACCTGCCTCAGGGCATCTCTGTGTGTCTTATGTGACTGCACCACAATTAGCACCCCATCTACAGAGGAAGCAAGAACTGCAGCATCTGTACAGGAAAGCACAGGTGGAGTATCTATTATTATGAAATCAAATTTCTCTTTAAGTTCGCTGAGCAGGTTTTTCATTTTGTTTGAGCCCAAGAGCTCTGCAGGATTGGAAGGTGTCTCCTTTGCTATTACGGCGCTCACATTTTCTATATCCGTGGGAAGGATGTAGGACTGAATATTACCCCCAGATACAAGATACTTTGTAAGAGATTTTCCTTCTATGCCTAAGAACTTGTATACTTCAGGCTTTCGCATATCGGCATCCAAAACCAGTGTTTTCAAGCCAAGCTGAGATAAGGTAATAGCAAGGTTCAGTGTAACAGTCGTCTTTCCCTCTTCGGGAAATGAGGATGTGACAAGAAGTGTATGGATGGGATTGTCAGGATTTATGAACTGAAGGTTTGTTCTTATTCCTCTGTATGTCTCGTAGAAGAATGATCTCGATGAAAAACTCCTGAGAAGAAGTGAAGGGTCGTTCTTCTTCTTTTTTACTATAGGCACAGAGCCAAGAGTGGGGAGACCTACATATCTCTCAACATCCTTTGGGGTCTTTATTGAATTATCGGTATAGTCTACAACAAATGCAGCACCAATACCAACCACAAGTCCTACAATAACTGC
>DAOUSS010000088.1 GCA_030627085.1 Candidatus Stahliibacteriota bacterium
CAGATAGCCATCTAGTAATTGGGTTATCAAGTAATTAGGTTATTAGGTAATTAAGTTATTGAGTTATCAGGTCATTGATGCAATGATACAATGACAACTATTCATTTCTTGGTGTCTTTGTGTCTTGGTGGTGAATCCTCTATTCTAAAGAAAGGAATTATCTGTAATTTCCCAAAAATTTATTGACATTAGAGAAATTTTGTGGTATAATAGTTGTGTTTCACTATAAACTGTTTGCTATTTGCCTATTGTTCACTTCTTGTTCTATTTTCGCCTTTGCAAATATTATGAAGAAAAAGATTCTTATATCTATATTGCTTGATGAGTATAGAATAGCAGTTATGGAAGATAGTGTTCTCGTAGAGTTCTATATTGAGCGTCCCGACCTTGTAAAGAGGGTTGGTAATATCTACAAAGGTAAGATACTTTCAATTAATCCTGAACTTAACGCCGCATTTGTAGATATTGGTGTAGAGCGATCCGCCTTTCTTCCCCTTTCGAGGGAAAGAGAAGATATACTTGAAGGTGAAGAAGTCTCTGAGGAACAACTGGAGGTGAGAAAGTTATCAAAGGATGATGAAATACTCGTACAGGTTACAAAGGAAGGAGTAGGCACTAAAGGAGCGAGGCTTACACAGTATTGTTCACTACCGGGAAGATACCTTGTCTTAATGACAGGCACAAAGCACATAGGTGTATCAAGGAAAATAGTAAATCTGAGGGAGAAATACAGACTTAAGAAGATAGTAAAAGAGATACAACCACCCAACTTTGGCGTGATCGTAAGGACAGTAGCACAGGGAGTTGAGACGGGTGAGCTAAAGAGAGACATTGAAATTCTTTTAAAGATGTGGAGAAGACTGGAAAGAATAGCAGGAAACAAAACTGCCCCCGTTCTTCTTTATAAAGAGACTGACTTCATAACAGCATTTGTAAGGGATAATCTTGCCCCTGATACAGATTCCATCATTATGGATTCAAAAAAGGCATACAAACAGGTTCTGAACTATGTGAAAAAATTTGCCCCGAACTATCACAGCCGGATAAAATTGCATGACTCTCCGATTCCACTATTTGATGTATATAAGGTAAATGATTGGTTAAAGAAAAGTTTCAGAAGAAAAATAAAGCTTTCCTCTGGCGGATACATAGTTATAGAAGAGACGGAGGCGCTTGTTGCTGTTGATGTGAACAGCGGATCATTTAAAGGGCGTGGGGATGCCGAGGTAATGAGTTTAACGACTAATCTTGAAGCAGCGAAAGAGGTTGCGAGACAGGTGAGGCTACGAGATAAAGGAGGCGTTATTGTTATAGATTTTATTGATATGCAGGAGGCATCGAATAAGCGCAAGGTGATGAATACGCTAAAAAAGGAATTAAAAAAGGATAAATCGAAGACAAGGATTTACGGGATGAGCAAACTGGGGTTGGTGCAATTTACCCGAAAACGTTCCCGCCTTTCTCTGACGCAAATTCTGTTTGATTATTGTCCTGTATGTGAGGGAACAGGGCATATTCCATCGATTCAGGATATTGCATCAAGATTGGAGCAACATCTTCTCTCTCTTCCAAGAGGGAAACATATGAGAGTAAGGGCAAAAGACTATATTATTAGCTACCTGAAGACTGCAGAGTGGATAAAGTTGAGGAAAATAATGAGGATGAACAGAATACGCGTAGAATTTGAATCCGATGCAACTGTAAGCTATGGAGAATTGATATTGACTGATTTAGGAACCGGCAAGGAATATAAAATAGGAAAATGATAATGAATTGATGATTGCAGATTGAAAATTTAAGATTGAAAGATAAAAGACAAATGCTAATTACTAATTTTACATTGATAATTGAAGCTTTTATAATGACCCAATAATAACCTAATTACCTATTGACTAAATAACCATTTCCATCCTTATGAGACTTAATAAATTTTTGAGTGAGGCTGGTATTGCTTCCAGAAGAAAAGCGGACGAAATTATAAGCGAAAAAAGGGTGAAAGTGAATGGAGTTGTTGCAGATATTGGGACCACTATCAATCCTGATACAGATATGATTAATGTGGATGGGAAGATTGTTAAAAGACAGGCTTATGTCTATATAGCGTTTTATAAACCCAAAGGTTGCACAACAACACTCTCCGACCCTCATGCAAAACTTACCATAAAGGATTTCCTTCCCAAAAAATTGAATGTGTTCCCTGTTGGCAGACTTGATAAAGATGCAGAAGGACTTCTCCTTCTCACCAACGACGGGGACTTTTCATTCAATATTACCCATCCCAAATTTGGTATAAAGAAAGAATATGAGGTTCTCCTGACAAGGCCCCTAAAAAAGGAAGAGGCAGACAAGATGACAGAGGGAATAAAATCAGATGGTGATATTCTGAAGGCGGTCTCTGTTTCTGTAAATGGCAAGATAGCAAGAGTAATTATGACGGAGGGTAAGAAAAGAGAAATAAAGAGACTTTTCAGGGCACTTGGGATTAGAGTGCTTTCATTAAAAAGAATAAGAATAAGCAATCTCCGACTGGGCAACCTGAAACCAGGCGAGTTTAAATATATTAATATTAATTGGGGTCAGGTCTTTAATTTTAAATTTTGAAATTTAATTGTATTTTGCATTTCAATATTTACCCTATTTGTGTTCTTTGTGCCTTCGTGGTTACTTTTTTAATTTTGCATTTTACGTTTTTCATTTTGATATTTTATACTTTACTCTTCTGCGCTTTCTGCGGTTGATCAGGCGACTTCTCTGGGCTGTCAGGAGGTAACACTCCCGACAGCACGATACGGGTAACTCCTGGCATTGTAATTATGCAAAATTTAAAATTAAAGACCTGACCCCGTATGGACTTACTGACTACTTGACCACTATCATCTTCTTGGAGGATATAAACTTCCCTGCTCTTAGTCTGTAGAAATAGACTCCAGAGCTAACATCTTTTCCTTCGCCATCCTTTCCATCCCACACCACGGTATAGGAACCCGGTTTTTTCACCTCGTTGACGAGTCTCCTTATCCTGCTACCCGAAATATCGTATATTTCTATATCAATATGGGCAGAATAAGCTATCGAGTATCTGATTATGGTTTCCCTTCCAAATGGATTTGGGATATTCTGAAGAAGTGCATTTGGTCCCATAGAGCCAGGTATCTCTTCAATACCATAGAGTGGTGTAGAGGAATAAATATACAGACCCCCTTTGAATCCCTGTTTCATTACTCCTATCTCAGAGTATGTGAATACAAAATCTGGACTTGCATCATTATCCAGGTTCATCGTAACCCCACTTCCAAAGAATGCCCCAGGACCAGTCTCTGCTGTGCCTGACCAGATTTGATCACTATAGAAGTCATACAGATATGCATTTGCATCCGCGATCGTTCCAGGGAAATCTGGCGGTTCAAATTCTGGTTTACCTTCAGGGTAATATGGCCATTGAATATCTGGATATTCAGGAAGTGTCCCCTCAACCAGCATTGAATCATAATACTCAAGTGCCCATTCATTGTGTATAGCAAGACAGGAATCATAAGCCACTACGTATGGTGCAAGAGAATCCTCTGCCCAGGTAACCCATTCATCGTGATATACGGAAAAGCCGGTGTTGAAGTCGCCAATGAAACCGTTTATATTCCCGTAATTGAGGTCTATACTGACAGCAAATATGCGATTCAGTGCAGCAACCATAGATGAGAGAAAATCCCCGACCTCTTCATCCCAGTACCAACCAGACCTCTTGTAAGTCGTTATTTTCCCACGAGAGAAGGGAGGGGTAAGGATTGGGAGCTGAACGAGAACCCAGTCTGTAGAATCGGGGAGATGTGAACGGAAATCAGTATAGAGGTCATCAATGGAAGAAAGTGCTGTATTTAAATTTTCCAGTACAATACCATTCTCACCTGTTATTATGAAACTATCTGGCATAAAGATATCTATAGAGAATGGGTCAAATGGAAATGACCAGAGTTCAGTGCCAGTATTGCTGAAAAGGGATATATCTCCAGAGATGGGGCTTCCAATCAAACTGTGCGGTATACGTCTCGGCTCAGGGTAATACATTGTGTCACAATACTCAGGAACCCCTGTATACTCATCTATCCACTTAGATGTCACAATCTCCGTTAGCCTCACAAAATCAAGGTCTACTATGATATCGTTTATTGCATCGCAGTTGAGGCAGACACTCTTTACACATACCGCCCCATTATCAACATCAGATACCTCTACCCATGGTGTAATCCCCGGTCTCTCACAGAGAGACGTGAATGAGCCATCCTCATAGGAGTGGACAGATGTAACAATAAGATTACCAGGGAGCTCTGGAAAAGGAGGGTCAAGTAGGGTCTCAATTCTCACAATATCCACATTAAGGTTAGGTCCGCTCTTTTCCTTTGCACTCTTTGTCCCCTTTTCAGCCATCTTTAGTAATGGAGCAAGCCTCTGTCTCAGGGCACAGAGTTTTATTGAACCCCGATTTCCTGTTAGGAATGGTGATGCCTTGGAAAATATCCTCAAAAGACCAGAGAGTGAAAATGAGCTCCATCCAGAAACAGGTGCCTTTTCACTGCCCACAAACTGTGGAATGAAGTCCATAATGTCGTCTATGAGGGTATTCACATTGATATAATCGAGGTCACCAGTGGATGTGATTATCTCAGCATAACCATTCCCATCAAGGTCTGCTCCCCTGAGTAAATAGACGAGTCCGTCTGATATACTGTACCACTCTACATTTTCTCCATCAATTATTGTGAGTTTAGCGTGTATCAGGGGACCCACAACAGGGTTCTCTGTGCCTGCATCAAAGTTTTCCATGGTCTGTTCTAGGTTCAGGGTATCTAACCCATTCAATCCAACCACAACCTCATCTACTCCGTCACTATCCACATCAGCAATAACGCAGCCCCAGGCAAATTCACAGGAGGTCTCAAATATATTGCTACTCTGGGAGCGAAGCGAGATTGTGGTCCCATCCCAGCCAAATATCCTCACATATCCTTCCCCTTCCTCCATAGCCACAAAGACAATCTCATCACCAAGATGGTCTGTAATCAAGTCTCCCACATCAAACTCAAGTGGAAATGCACCTCCCAGGAGTTCATCCAGTCCGATAGATGTCATAGGGAGAAATGTCGAGTCTTCGAGACTCCATTCCAGGGCATACAACTTCATTCCGGTGTATTCTTCACCAGTACCAGCCTCTACCCACGTTCCCTGAACAATTGCAAGCACCTCGGAAGCACCATCTCCGTCTATATCGGCCAGTTTGATACTGACCGGGATCCTATCCCCGAAGTCATATCCTACGCTACCATAATACTCATCGGCATAGGAACAGAAAGCGAGGAAGACCACAATACCAACTATCATGCCAAATCTACCCATACTACCTCCTATCCACCCCAATTGAGGTGATAGATGTTAAGGAATATTTTTATATCTATTATACATTATAATATGTTTTTTCTATCTTGTCAAGTTTTTTTTGTGGTTGATTGGGGTCAGGTCTTTGTGCCTTCGTGGTTACTTTCTCAGGAATTAAGTCATAAAAACCCAATGCATACTCTAAACTCAAATAAGATGGAGTAATCAAAAAATTGGCAATGAACGAAAGGGAAGGCTCTTTTTTTCGATAATTCTCATTGAAAAAATATATACCCCTTTTTAGAGGTAAAATATAGCCCTTTTTTGTCCATTCCCTTACCTGACGTCTTAAATCCTGTGGGTTTTGTGAGTATAAAGCAAATGTACTTGAATCTACTAAGGGAGCTTGGTTGTAGATTTTTAAAAATTCTTCGAATTTCATTTCTCTATATTGATAATATTATCAATTTACGGAAATAAAATGCAGAGTTATTATAACACAAAGAGATTTGAAAGTCAAGCAAAAAATACCCGTAATTACGATACGCGTTGTTTCTTGTGTCAAAGTTCTTGGTCCCCCAACGAAAATGGAAAGACAGTATAATCTCTGGAAACCTAAAACACAAACACAGGAAAGGTATTATAGAAATTGATGGAGAACGACAAAAACTTCTTGGCTTTTAATAGAATTGGTAGTAGAATACAAAAAAGGTTTGGGGATAAAATTGGAAGAATATCCGAACTTTGGATATAACATGTTGGCTAAAACCTTTATCCAAGGAGGTCATTAATGAAATTACCTAAAATAACATTATTCGAGTTAGATTTGAAGGATTGTATAGCTTTGCACACACCGGTTTTTGAAAAATTGTTTCCCTTTAATACTTATTCGCCCCTATAAGAAGTTGTTCCTTGTTCTTTCGAGAAACTACGATTTATTTTTCCTCGTTTCTATCCCTTTCTTATCTCCTGCGGAGAATCCATATGGAGTGGTAAATTTTCCCTTGACTTTTTAGGAGAAATGATTTATAATAAATCATC
>DAOUSS010000179.1 GCA_030627085.1 Candidatus Stahliibacteriota bacterium
AAAGGAATAGAAGAGATAACACCATTTTTAAACCAGAATATATCCAAACCCATTTAGGAGAAAAGCGGTGTTTGAGTTTGCAATGTCAAAGAAAGAAGAAGTTAGTCTCAAGATTTACGATGTAGCGGGCAGAGAGGTAAAGACGCTCATAGATAATAAACTTGAGGCAGGGTATCATACTATAAGACTGGATGGCAGGAATCTTCCCTCTGGCATCTACTTCGCAAGGCTTATAACGGATGGATATAAGGCGACGAAGAAACTTGTGTTAATGAAGTAGAACATCGGCAGAAACTAATCAAATAGGGGGCGTTGAGTAAGTAAGACGCTCCCTATATTTTCTATACCCTCACTATTTGGTATCATTGCTCTCCCTTTTATACCTATGATCCATCTCTTCCCATATCATCTTGGATAATTTAATCTGATTTCATATCCATACGGATCCTTCGGAAGGGGTGAATACTATGCAGGTTGTTCAGCCAAAGATTTTGAGTTTTCACTTGACAAGATGGGATTTTTGTATTACAATAATAGCAGTAATTTTTAAAATAGAAAACTTGCATTCTCTACCTGCCTGTCTACCGACAGGTAGATTGGTAGACAGGCAATTTCGGGATTAAAAACCCGAAAGGGGAGGGGTATATGGAGCTTATCCTTCCTAAAAACACACAGGGTTGGGGGTATTTTTATTTATTTCCACAGGGTTCTTCAAACTTGTAGTTTCTTCTATGCGAGGTTTGTAAGGTTCGTTTAAGTTAGCCCTGCGTGTCAGAGGGTACGCAGGGTAAATGGGTTTTTCTATAACAGCAATGAAAGATCTATAGGGAGGAAAAGATGTTGGATAAAAAGGCCTTAAAATGGTTGGTATTGATTCCTTTCGTTTTGGGTATAGGTTTCAATGCCCAAGCAATGGGTCAAAGAGTAGAAGAACACAAAATACAAGCGGATACTACGAAAAAATTTGTATCTGTTGACGAAACCATGAAAGAACTCGTTGAAAAGGGTATAAGAAATGAAAAGCCACATGTCCCTGAACTCATCGAAGAATTAAGAATAGCGATTCCAGATACATCCGCGAAGGGCTCTGGGATAATATGGCGGCTAGAGAAGTCAAGAGATCTACGAGCCTTACCAGTACTTTGTGAGGCTCTGTTAAATGCCAATCGAGCAATTCTAAGAACCGAGGCAGCGAGTGCTATAGCCTATATTGAAGACTATAATAAGGATACTACCGCATTGCCAATCCTTCGAGAAGCACTATGGGACTCAGTCACAGATGTAAAACTTCACGCTGCACTTAGCTTAGTTTTCCTTGGCGATAAAATATACCCTTTGGAAGTCCTAACAGCTCTTGCCAGGGGTGAAAATATGGAAAATTGGACTATGGATTGGGGAGGGTATATGGGGTTAGAGAATGCGACGGATGAGGAGATTAAAAAGCAAAAAGAATATTTTAAAGAAACTATGCGCAGAAGAGCAATAGAAGCACTTGGCATAATTGGAACAGAAGCATCCTACAAAGTTTTGAAAGAGATAATTTCCAAATGCAGCGACGAGAGTATCCACTACGGAGACAAGATACTTAATGTAAGCGAATATGCCAAAGAAGTATTTGAAAAGGCGCAAAAGGGAGATCTGCCATGCAAACCGTAATACTAAAAGTTATAAAAAGGATATTTGTTCTGTTATTGATTACTTTTATTGCTCCAACCTTCTTATTTTCAATTCCATATGATCGAGATGCAGTCGCTACTTATGCTGACACTTGGTGGGATGATAGGAATCCTAATTATAATAATTATAGTCCTAGGTTTGGGGGTATTTTTATTTATATCTTCTTTTATGCGAGGTTTGTAAGGTTCGTTTAAGTTAGCCCTGCGCATCAGGTGATACACAGGGTATAATATTTTCCCGTAATCGAGAGGTAAAGAATAACAAGGAGGTAGCAATGCTACGAATGAATTGGAAAATTCTGTCGGCGCTTGGTCCTCTTCTCATAATAAGTCCTTGTATCCGTATTACAGCAGAGGAGATGGGAATGGGATTAGAAGAAAAAGCCGTATCTGAGGTAATAATAGAGGCAAAATGGGGCTCAGGACCAGGTGAGTGTGGACTATATATTGGAAAAGGCGAAGGTGACCTAACCAGTGGCCCTGCATCTTTCAGCGTAGACACACGAGGATATATATACATAGTAGATTGGGTAAATTCTCGAATAAACATATACGATAGAAAGGGAAATTTCGTAAGGAGCATACCTGCAGAAGGTATTGGAGACATTGCTGTAGCTAAGGATGGTAGGATATATGCAGATGCTGGAAGTTCTATCCGAATATATTCAGAAGATGGTGAAATTCTGGGTGAGTATAGGTATCGAGAATCCTTGCGAGAAGCAGAATCAAGGATAGGACCCATAGCAGGACCTAAAAGATTAGGTATAGATGAAGATGGTAATCCACTACTCTGGGGTGGTCCTCAACCCTGTTTCTTTGAACTTAACCTTGAGGACTCCACTTGCAAACTGATTCAACGAGAGGGAAGGTTGGGTTATGGTGGGGGTATTCAGTCATGGTCCTGGGATATAGACAAAAGTGAATCTAAGATGACTCTTTATAATCTTACTGCATCAAAAAGTGTGTCTATATCTTTATCTGGTGAGGGATTTATGCGATTTATAGGCTGTGACAAGAACGAAAATTTCTTTTTCTCTCGATATTTTCCATCAACCAAAATGTCCGAAGGTTATATACGAGTGTACAAGTATAATAGAAGAGGCAAATTGATAGCCTCGATAGATTTATTACACCCTATCTATCAATACCCAGGAGGAACTGGAGCTATAATAAGGAAAACTGCACTGGATGCGGAGGGGAATATCTATTGTCCTCAAATTACTTACGAGGGGTTCAAAATAAGAAAATACTACTTCGTAAAAGAATGAGAAGGGGGTAATTATGAAATTTTTAAAGATAATAGGGCTAAGTTTCTTGGTTTCACTTATCCTTACCGAAGCCAATGCATTAACCAGAGATGAAATAATCACTACAGCCCAGGTTTACTATTACTTATACTGGACTTGCTATAATTCATATTCGCCTTATTTTGATTCAGGCAGCTCTTATTGGGGTGAAGCATATAGTTATGGAAGATGGGATGACACAGACGAATTTTGTTATAGAGTTGAAGACCTTAAGTTGCAGCCTGTTGCTGACGCAGGTATTGACTGCTCTGGATATGTCTCACGATGTTGGGAGTTGCCTTGGAAATACGGGACATGGACTTTAGCCAATTCTGACGAATTCTATACAATTCTCCGTTCAGATGTAGAACCTGGCGATATCTTCGTGAAAGCAAGTGTGCATACGATGATATACTATTGTACTTCTAGTGATTATTATGTGTATGAATCTATCGGCAGTGGTACTCCTTATGATGAACATAATAGGGTAAGGTATCATGGCTACGATGATATCGATCTTGATGGCTATATTACTCGTTCTTATTTTGAACCCACTGGCATTGAGGAGTATTACATTCAGGTCAATTCACCGAATGGGGGGGAGGTCTGGTATTATGATGAGACACATAATATCACATGGAATACAGGAACTCTTGCAGAGACTCCTGCAGATAGTGTTGTCATCCACTATTCTAAAGATGGAGGTTCTACCTATCCCTACAGGATAGCAAAGGTTGTAAATAGTTCTGGAGATTTTCCATGGTATGGAAGTTACTCATGGACTATACCGAGAAACCCATCTACTACCTGCAAGGTTAGAGTAACGGGGTATTTTCAGTCAGATCCATACTCACACGGTGATGCAAGTGACGATAACTTCACTATCAAGAATCCTTTGCATCTTTCTGGATGGATGGAATGCATAAATCCACCTAAATCAGAAGTTG
>DAOUSS010000127.1 GCA_030627085.1 Candidatus Stahliibacteriota bacterium
ATACGATAGGGCTTACAGGGGGTAACCCAGAGGCTGTTCTGGAGTTTATTGTGTCTGATATGAGTGTTTCAAAGGATGGGATAATAGCCTTTACAAGAGGATATTACTCCTGGTGGAGAAAGGGATACAGGGGTTCTGCCTCGAGCGATATGTGGGTTTGTGAGGCGGATAGTGTCTATTTTTTATTTAAAAAGCATACAGAATACAATGATGGTTATCCAATGTGGGCAGATTCGGGTATTCTGTATTTTCTCTCTGACAGAAACGGCACTTCCAATATTTATAGGTATTCCCTTGTAACGGGTAAACTTCAGCAACTCACATATTTTGAGGACGATGGAGTGAGATATCCTGCAATAGGCGGTGGAGGTGAAAGAATTGTATTTGAGAGGGGTTTTGGTCTCTACATGCTTGATACCCGTACCCTTGAGATAAAGGAGATAGAGATAGAAGTGATAGAGGAGGAATGGAAAGATACATGGCTTACAGAATGTAAGGATATAAGCGAATTTACTACATCAAATGGCGTAGTGGCGTTCATCCTACGAGGGGATGTATATGTGGGGGATACCTCAGGGGGTAAGGCAAGAAGGATTACTGATTGCTCTGCCAAGGCGATGGATCTTAAGTTTGCAGAAGAAGGAGAAGTACTCTATTTCGCATCCGATAGAGACGGAAATTATGATATATACAGGATAAAAAGTTCAGACAAGGATATGAAAAGGCTTGATATCTCTTTATCCTTAAAGGATGAGAAAATAATATCAACACCCTTTGATGAACATATGCCTAAGATTTCGCCTGACGGAAAGAAAGTGGCATTTATAAGGGATCGGGGGAAACTGGTGATGTACGATCTTAAAAGAAAGAAAGAGAGACTCCTGTCTGAGGAATGGAGAGTAGGCGAATATGTATGGTCTCCTGATAGCAGATGGATAGCATATAGGGGGGAGAATTATATAGATGATATCTATGTAGTGAATGTTGAGACAGAAGAGGTCTGGAACATATCAAAGCATCCCAATCCAGATATCTCTCCTGTATGGTCGGGCGATGGGAGGATGCTTGCGTTCTCATCGAAGAGGGAAGGTGGTGAATACGATATATGGTGGATATATCTGCAAAAGGAGGATGATGAAAAGACAGAGGAGGACTGGAAGAGAGAAAAGGTGATTACAAAGAAAGATAGTATTCCTTGTGTAAAGATAGATTTTGAAGATATAGACAAGAGGGTGAGGAGAGGAACAAAACTGCCAGGTGATGCCATTATATTCGCCATATCCTCTGATAATGAGAGATTTATATTCAGGAGTAATCACACAGGCAAGGCAGATCTCTATACTATTGGGAAGAAGAACGGTAACCCGAAGCCTTTGACTACAGGAGGTGTGGAACCTGAACAGGTGGTGGTAGAGGATGACAAGGTCTACTACCTCTCTAAAGGAAAGATAAAAAGAACAGATATGGGGGGCAAGGAAGGAAGGGGGATAAATTTTGATATAAAAGAGAGGATAGATATAAAGGCTGAGAGGGAGCAGATGTTTAACGAGGTGTGGAGAACGCTGCGAAACGAGTTCTATGATGAGAATTTTCATGGGGTTGATTGGGATAGTATGCATAATAAATATAAGGAACAGACGCTTAAGGCGAAACATCCATATGAGTTCAGAAATGTGATAAGACTTATGCTGGGCGAGCTCAATTCATCTCATCTCGGTATATACAAGGTTCGGGAGTTGCTCCCACTTCCTACAGGTATGCTTGGGGTGGTATGGGACTATAACTACAAGGGAGACGGGATTAAGGTGAGGAGGGTTATAAAGAACTCACCAGTAGATAGAGAGGAAAGCAGACTCTATAAAGGAGATGTCATATTAAGTATAGATGATGTAAATATTGGAAGGGATAACGTATATAAGATTATGGAGGGTAAGTCGGATGAACTTGTAAGATTGCGAGTGCTGGATAGAAAAGGCAAAAAGAGAGAGGTGCGGATAAGACCTTCAGATATAGATGAAATAGACAAATGTCTTTACGAGGAGTGGGTAGATGAGCGAAGGGATATGGTGAAAGAATTCTCTGGCGGAAGATTGGGTTATATCCACATACCACATATGGGGTGGACATCCATAGATAAATTCCAGCAAGAGCTGTACAGGCAGGGGCTTGGGAAGGATGGACTTGTTATTGATGTGAGGGACAACTCAGGTGGTTGGATTGCTGACCATCTCCTGGTGATGCTTGATACAAGGGCTCATTCTTATACGATCTGGAGAGGTGGCAAACCAGGTTATCCCGTATCTGAGAGGTTACCCTACTATGTATGGCCAAAGCCCTCTATAGTACTGATAAACGAGAAAACAGTGAGTAATGGTGAGATATTTGCCCATGCATACAAGACACTCGGCATAGGTAAACTTGTGGGCAACAGGACGCAAGGGAACGTGATCAGTACGGGCAGGAGGACACTCAGGGACGGAACGATATTTACAGTTCCAGGAAGGGGATGGTACAGGATAAATGATGGTATGAGTCTGGAGGGAGGAGGCGCTGTTCCAGATTACTGTGTATATAACCCACCGTACGAGGACACACAACCCGCCGACGAGCAACTGAAGAGAGCAGTAGAGATACTATTTAAAAGCCTTTCTTCTGAATAACAGATATATACATTCCCGTATCTGATTCTATAAATTTCTTAACTGACCATCTGGTATCCTTAAGCATCGCCTTCATTTCCTCTCGAGATACCATCAAGTAGTCAATCCATGGATCTGCATAGATTTTATATCGTACTCTGAGCCTTATTTGCCCCGCCATTCTTCCTCTTTTTCTGTTAGATTCGTGGTATTTGAGATGTATGGGCTCATCTGTTTTGTATGGGTCTCTCGTTTCTGCTATTATGAGTGCGTTTTCTGTGGTGATGTTGTAGAACCTTTTTAGAAGCCATTTTGTCCTTCTTTTATTTGCAAAGAGTCCAAAATTATTTCCAAGCATAAGTATCGTATCAAATTTACCTAGATCTCTTCCGATTTGTGTGATTGGTAATACTTTTGCCTTTTTCAACCCTCTGAGTTTACAAGCCTTGATTGCCAGTGGAGATATATCCGTTCCTAATACATCCAATCCTCTTTCTTGAAGATATATTGAATGTCTTCCTACACCGCATCCTATGTCAAGAACCCTTCCTTTGGCATATTTCAATGCCTTTTTTTCATGTTCAGGCCAGTCAAGATATTCTGCAAAATATCCTGCAATTCTTCCCGCCTCTATAAGCCCATCATCTCTTTCTATGATGATAAACTGACCCTTGCCTTTTAAATAATCGTACAACCCATGTCCGAATGCATCATCAAAATCTGACATAATTACTTCCTTTCTTTAGGTATTATGTCGCCTACCTCATTTCTTTCTCATCCCTTTGAGTCGGTTTAGAGCTTCTCCGTATTTTTTGCTTCCTTTAGCCCACTCGTTAAGTTTCTCGCATGGAAAATCAGCACATTCACAGCAAAATTCTAACCCCTTCTTATCAACACAACATTTGAGTATCCAACAGTCTGGAGACCAGTGTTTTGTTCTGTCACCCTTACAACCCGAGCAGCAGATGTCCTTCATCTTTACCTCGGTATCTCTTTCTTTTTTAAACCAGTTTACAATTTGCTGTGCTATTTCAGGATTGTTTCGTGCCCGAAAGATATCACATTCACTGCAGTCCAATCCACAAACTGCAATCATCTGGTTCTCTTTGTTCATACTTACCCCTCTGCTTCTTAATGTTATGTAAGACATCAACCACAGAGTTGCCTTACGGGGGCCTTCGGCTTACAGAGGACACAGAGATTTTATATCCCTTTTCTCTCCGCGAATCCGAATTTATCTGTACACCGATATTTTAATTCAATCAATTCTTAATACCTTTGCTCCCCGAATTTTTCTCTCTTTAAGTTCGAGCAATGCCTTGTTAGCCTCTTTTAGTGAGAATTCCTGAACTTCGGGTTTAATGGGAATTTCAGCAGCCAGTTTCAAAAATTCGCTGACATCTCGTCTGGCCACGTTAGCCACACTCTTTATCTCTTTTTCATGCCAGAGATGGGTTGGATAATCTAATTTTAAGAGATATTCCTTGTCCACCTCCTCTTTGCGAATTGCATTAATAACAAGTCTCCCCCCATTTGTTAAATTCTTTAAAGCTTCTATTATTGGCTTCCAGACAGGTGTAGTGTCAATTATGCAATCCAGTTTTTCGGGCGGTTTATCTTCAGTGTCACCCGCCCAGATAGCCCCAAGTTCTTTGGCAAAATTTCGTTCCTGTTCACTCCTTGCAAATACGAAGACTTTGGAGTTTGGATATTTGTGTCTTGCCATCTTAATTACAAGGTGGGCAGAAGCGCCAAATCCGGTAAGTCCCAGATTTTGTCCATCTTTGATGCCGGTTAATTGCAGTGACCGGTAGCCGATGGCTCCGGCACATAGAAGGGGAGCTGCTTCTGAATCAGAGAACACATCGGGAATTTTATAGGCAAAGTCTTCTAAAACGGTAATATACTCCGCATACCCCCCGTTGACATCCCTTCCGGTTGCTTTGAAATTTTCACATAAATTCTCATTGCCTTCAAGGCAGAATTTGCATCTTCCGCATGCTGAATAAATCCATGCTATCCCAACCCTATCTCCAATTTTAAACTTGTTTGCTTTGGTACCGTTTTCCTTCACCCTTCCGACAACCTGGTGACCCAGAACAACTGGAAACCGGGGCGGGGGTGTTCTTCCCTCAATTTCATCCAATTCTGTATGACAGACCCCACATGCTGAAACTTTTACTAAAATTTCCTTTTCTCCCGGAACAGGTTTGGGAAGATTTACCAACTCGAGCGGTCTCTTATCTTCTTCCAAACTGCATATCTTATTCAATACCATTGCTTTCATTTCTGTCTACCTCCCTCTTTTATTGGGGTCAGGCTGAAAAATAGAAATAACTAAAATCCTGACTTTGACTATGTGACTATATAGATTGTAATTTTTACTCTTCG
>DAOUSS010000110.1 GCA_030627085.1 Candidatus Stahliibacteriota bacterium
TATACTCCTTGTTCTCGTTCATAAACAATAGAAATCTATCTATCGTCTCTTTGAATTCCACCTCTCTTCTTCCAAGATTTTCCTCTATTTCATCTAAGCTGCCAAGATTTCTCCTTATAAGTTCTATGTCCTCCCTTATGTTCATAAATATCCAGGATATATACTCTTTAACCCTTCTTTCACTATTCTGGACAAGGTCAAGAATTGCTTTTTCATACTCCTTTTTTTCAATTGCCTCTTTAAAGAATCTGTCAAGAACTTCATCCAGTAGGATAGCCTCTTCTGTTTCAGTAATAATTTCGTAACTCGGAAGGATTCCTGCCTCAAATGGCAATGTTGACAGGAAACTGGCAAACAGAGAGTGGAATGTACTGATGTTCAGGGAAGAAAGATTATGAAACAGGTGTTTTCTCCTCCTGTCTGCTACCTTCTGGCTCTCTTTAAATTCTCTTACAATCCCAACCTCGTCGGGTCTTGCAGGATTATTGTTTGCAAGAATATCAAGGTAGTGGATTACTCTCTCCTTCATTTCAAGAGATGCCTTGTTGGTGAATGTAATTCCGTAAAGGGATTCAAGAGAATAACCTTTAAGGTATAGCGACAGAAACCTCTTTGCCAACTCGTAGGTCTTACCCGACCCTGCAGATGATTTTACAGCAATATTATGCATAATGAAAAAGACACAAGACCACAGACTAAAGACCAAAGACCGATTTTGGATTTTATACTACCCCATTACTCCACCAATTCACTCTCTCATCCTCACATTGTCTCTTTTTCGCGACTGGCCTGCTCCGACTTATCGTCGGAGGAGGTCGCTCCTACAAATCAGGTAATCAGTGATCTGTTATCAGCTATCGATAAGGGCCGTCACTTTGCTCACTACAATCTACAATCTATCCCATCACCCCACTACTCCTCCTATTACCTTTCACCTTTCACATTCCACATTTCACATTCCACATTTCACATTCCACATTTCACATTCCATATTCCACATTCCACATTCCATATTCCACATTAAACATTTCACCTGTCACCTTCCACAGAATTCCTTATACGCACAGGTTCTACATCTTGATTCATCGTTGGTTCTGTACCAGGGTGTCGTCGGGTCTATAAGCTCACGAATTGTAGGAATGAGTATCTCATCACGGAACGCTGGAATGTAGCCTTCCTCCATAATATCCTCTGGTCCCACCCTGTTTTTTGATATATAGCAGTAAAGAAGTCCTCCGATGTCCTCAAAATCTTTCTTAGAGAATATTAGTGCATACATTGGTAATTGAAACTCTGTAAACGCTTCATCCACATTGTAAAGCTTTTTATCAACCGATTGTCCTGTCTTATAGTCTATAATGTAATACTTTCCATCCAGTATATCTATTCTGTCTGTTTTTCCCTTTAGTTTAATCTTCATTCCATCAATGTGTATCTCATATTCATCAAGTTTCTTCTCAACACAATGTATCCTGTAACCTTCCTCAAACCTTTCCAAATCCTTATACAGAAACCTCTTCATATACTCTTTATATACCTCAAGGTCAAAAAGGCTGCTCGCCTTTGGCCTGCCCAAAATTTCTCTCATCGTCTCTTTCATACGGAAGTAAAGTATTCTCTTTGCACTATGTAA
This sequence comes from Candidatus Stahliibacteriota bacterium, assembly GCA_030627085.1. Classification (GTDB taxonomy): domain Bacteria; phylum Hydrothermota; class UBA3073; order UBA3073; family UBA3073; genus UBA3073. Next base: position 1,634 of record DAOUSS010000110.1, read on the forward strand.
ATTGTCCCTCGTAAAATGGGAAGGAAAGTCTACACTGTAGAATTTCTGAAGCGCTTTGTGTATTATATTTCCCCATTCTATCGGACCCGCCTCTTCAACTATTTTTTCAGGCTCATCTATTTCAAGAATATACTTAAGATAAAAATGGTAAGGACACTTGCGATAAATCCTGAGAGAGGAGGGACTGTATTTCATCTTTTCCAATTTCTTGATAAGAGCACTGTCTTTCGGCACGGGTTCCTTCTTCTCCGTCTTTTCCTTCTCAAAAAGCAACGACGATTCCTCTATCTTTATACCTTTATCACACAAAAAACTCACAAATCTTGAATATACGTCTCTATCCTCTTTTTCAACATATGAAATGAAAATCTCTTTTTTGCCTGCTACAAGCTGGGTAAAGTAGTAGTAGAACAGATTTTCTCTCTCCTTATCATAGGGAAGTCCTACCTCTTTTCGCAGTAGTGCAGGAACAAACAGGTCTTTTTCGCTTCTTTTGGGAAATACTCCTTCATTCATTGATGGAAGTATAACATAATCAAAATCAAGATTCCTTGCTTCAAGCACTCCAATCAATTGGACACCCTTGAATGGATTTCCCTCAATAGAGTATGTCTCGTCTTTTAGAACCCTTAAGATAAAGTCAAGCTTCTCCATTCCTGTAGGAAATATATCCTCCCTAATTATAAGATTTGACAGTTTGTGAGTCTCATCAAGAAATTCCTTAATTCCCAGTATGCCTGATTTCAGAAATTCGGGATTACTGGATAAAAGCAGGAAGAGCAGTTTCTCAATCCCTTTCATATAAAGAGAAAAAGAGGTATTATCTGTTATTGTATCAGTAAACTTCTTTATCATATTTACAAGCGGTCTATATTCTTCATTCCTAAAATCATCAAATCTAAAGAAAATCCTGTTCTTTCCTATCATTTCCTTTTCAAGTGCATATATGATGGGTCTCACATCCTCGCCATTGAGTTTTGCATTTTTTAGGAGGGGATGTCTTATGAATGCAAAAAACTCCTCGTAGTGAAAATTCTTTTTTACGGCGTCTCTTAGAAGGGAGAGAAAGGAATAAAGAAGATTCCGCGAGAAGGGTAAGCCCATAGAGAGATTGCAATTATAACCTGCTTTTTCTATTGCTACCTTTATAGGTGATGCTAACGATTCATCCGCAAGGACAACAGCAATACGATCAGGTTCATATATAGATATCAACTTCTTCAATATCTCCTTTATGTATAGTACCTCCTGTATTTGACTCTTCAATCTTGTTATGTGGACAGCAGATTGTAGATTGTAGATTGTAGGTAGGAGCGACCTCCCGGTCGCGATAAAGGATGGGGTGATGCGAGGATGGGGTATCGGCTCATTGGGGTGTTGGTTCTTACCGATTACCGATGACTGATCACCGATAACTACTATTTCTTCAACGGACTTCCCAAGGAACAGAATAAGCCTATTATGATTATAGAACGGAGTTGTAAGGTCATCTTTGATTTCTTCTTTTTTTGAATGGAGAATAAGTTCTGATGGCAGATTGGAGAGAATCTTTTTTATGATAGTACCCTCAACTCTCGTAGGGGCAAGAAGTCCAGATATAAAAATATATTTGAAATCCTCCAACATCTCTGCTTTAAATTCTTTCTTTATAAGTGCATATTCGTACTCTGTACCTGTATATCCTGATTCTTGCAGAACTCTTCTATATTCATCAAATATTCTTCTGATAATTACAAGCTCGTTCTCAACATATTTTTGGGGAAAGTGGAGTTTTTCTTTCAATTCTTCTATATTATCAAGTATAATATCCGCTTTTTGTAATTCATCAAAGAAAGATAACAATCTATCTCCTACAGATATGAACTTGAGAAAATCAAGGTCTTTCCAGAACTCTATTTTTAGGGAATCAACAACGTATTTCAAGATAAGATTTCTTTCGAGTTTTTCTAATTTCTTGCCCTTTTTTCCCCCGAGTCTTTCAAATAGAAGGTTTGAGAGTTCTTTAACAGTAAACATTGTAGGTGGTATTATCCCGGGCTTGCCAGATGCTTTAAGGAGATACCTTCGGAAATAAAACTTGTTTCTTTGTGATGGAAAGATGAGGAGGATGTCGGATAGGTCGGGAGAGTTCTTTTCAAATTTACCCCACATATAGGACGCAAGCGTAGGTAAAAATGGGAGCTCTATGGGAATTATCTTTATTTTTGATGAAATATCCTGCATAGCTACAGATTGCATGGAGTATAAATTACATCAACAACACCGAAAGACACCGAACTCACCGAATTGTGGTGTCAGGAGTTACCTCCTGACACTATAAGTGAAAGTGTAGGCACAAATTCAATTTGTGCCAAGTTACTCAATGCAACAAAATTATCTTTTTTGTTTGAGAGCTATTGCCAACAACAATATGGCAGAAATAAATACCACTTAAGACAGATTGGGCAGCATCATTTTTGCTGTCCCAGGTTACCCTGTGCAATCCCTCTGGCTTAGTTGTATTTATCAATGTCAGGACTTTCTGACCGGTTATGTCATAAATCTCTAAGGTAACCTTATCTTCTTTGGGTAATGTAAACTCAATTGTGGTCTCGGAATTAAACGGATTTGGGTAATTATACAAACTAAATCTCTGGTTGTTGACCAATTCAATTCCAACTTTTTCTATCTCAATATCCACATAAACCGGTAGATGGTCTGATGCAAAATAGAGCGCATCGGCAATATCAGAAGGAACTGCAGAGTTTGTTCCAGAATTTATAGATTGGTCGAAGTGATTGCCATCATTTCCAAAGGCAGTGTAAGTATCAGTTAAAAGTCGTAGCTCCCCACCTTCCAGAAAACTGCTGGAACACAGAATCATATCAAATCTGTCATCCAATCCGCCAGGAGACCCACCATCTGGAAGACTGGTCAAGCGCGTGGATTGTGTATGTATGGATGCAAAAGCTTGATTGTTATGCCAGTATCCAGGTGCGTCAAGTGGGTCCCATAAACGACCATTGTTGTTTTCCAGACTGTCGGTAAGTTTGCGAAATGCGGGCTCGTCACTGTAATAGATATTGAAGTCACCAACCACTAGAAAGTTGGTTCCAATCTCACAGGAATTAAGATGATCTCTCAACATTGTTGCTTGCGAGAAACGCACTAACGAGTCCTCCATACGTGCCTTGAGATGGACGGATAGTACACGAAATTGGGTTGAATCTGGTACTGTTTTCAAATAATACTCTGCTATATCCCTTTCGCCTTGGGTTGCTATCCCTGTTAGTAAAAATTTGGCAGAATCACATATTATCTTAGATGTGCGATAGAAGAGGCTATTGTAAATGTCCTGGTAATGAAGAGTGTTAAAGGGTGCCCTTCCGAACGATTGCGCTTCATAGTTCATTACCGAATCAAGAAACAAGTAAGCTCCAAGGTGACCATTTAGCTCCTGGCATACAACTATATCTGGTTGAATAGAATTTATGACTACCCGAAAATGTTTAATCCTTTCTTCCCCTATTGCATCCGGAAAGTTAAGGATATTGTAAGTGGTAATCCGGATAGTATCAACCGCTAAGGCATCTACCAGAGAAAATGCGGATACCAGAAGGACACATAAGAATATAACTATAAGCTTTTTCATATAATCATAAGGTCATTAGGTCATTTGGTAATTGGTCATTAGAAATTTGACATTAGTAAGCCGTGGTGTCAGGTCACAGACTCACACGAGAGTTACCCCTCCTGACACTGTAAGCCGAAATGTAGGCACGAATTGAATTCGTGCCTGATCACTCTTCTGTGGGAGAGGTCTCCCGACCTCGATGATTTATTATAAATCATTTCTCCTAAAAAGTCAAGGGAAAATTTACCACTCCATATGGATTCTCCGCAGGAGATAAAAAAGGGATAGAAACA
>DAOUSS010000195.1 GCA_030627085.1 Candidatus Stahliibacteriota bacterium
CAAAGAAAAATTGAAAATTTAGGAATTTGACATTTTATTGGAAATTGGTAATTGGAAATTTGACATTCTAAGTGGTGTCTTGGTGGTGAATGGAGTTAAGGCGTAAGCCTTTTATTCACTGTCTGTTATGTCGCGTCAAATACTCATATCTCTCGTCATCGTATGCGGACTCATACTCATCGGGATATTTCGCATAAAGGAATACAGTGATAGACGGTTTTTGATGGGAACCGAGTGCGAAATTTCGGTGTATTACAGGGACAGATCCCCGCGAAAGGCAGTCGAAAGCGCATTTCGTGTAATTCAGACCTTAGATTCATTAGAGAGTTTCTTCTCACCCAAAAGTGATGTATCAAGGATAAACAGGTATGAGGATTTTATCCCGAGCGGACATACAATAAGGGTGGTAAAAGAGGCGATGAGGATAGGGGATATTACAAACGGGGCGTTTGATATTACCTGTGGGCCTCTTATGGATATATGGGAGGCATCTAAAGAAGGCATATGCCCGGAGATTGAGGATGTAGAAAGGGCGAGACAACTTGTTGATTATAAAAGGATAGATACTACAGAAGGCAGGATAAGAATTCCAGCAGGAATGGAGATTGATCTCTCTGGAATAGTGAAGGGGTATGCCTGTGAGGTTGCCTGTAAGATATTAAAACAGAATGGTGTAAGGGCAGGACTTGTTAATTGTGGCGGGGATATAAAACTATTCGGGAACAGGGTATTTAATATAGGCATTAGACATCCAAGACACAAAAAGATATTGTGTACTGCTAAGATAAGAGACAAGGCTATTGTCACATCGGGTGATTACGAGAACTACTTTGAAAGCGGAGGAAAGAGATTTCACCATATAATTGACCCATCCACAGGATACCCCTCAGAGGGCTGTATTGCCGTTACAATAGTTACAGAAGATGCAATGTATGCAGACGGGCTTGCAACAGGACTTATGGTTATGGGTTTAGAACGAGGGGATTCCCTCTTAGAAAAACTTGGAGATGTGCAGGGGATTCTTATCGGTCTATCGTCAGATTCCCTTGTCATTAAAGGCAACCTTGAATGACAAAAACTCCCTTCCTCTATCTTGTTATTTCTTTTTCGGCAGGATTGATTTGTGGATATTTTACAGACGCCCTGCCTCTTGGTATTCTCCTCCTTTTCTTCTTTCTGATTGCCTTTATTTCGGTGGTTTTTATCTCTGACATAAGGCCCGCTGTGATGGACATTATCTGCATCGTCCTTGTATCAATGTTCGGATTCCTTTATTATGAAGGAAGGACGAGAATATATCCGAAAAATCATATAAGGCATCTTAATGGAATAGTCTCCCAGTCCTGGGGGAAGGATATTGCTATTGTGGGGGATGTTCTCTCCCTGCCGGATACGAGAGAAGAGAAGACCTATGTTGAGGTTGAGGCGAGATCTCTCATGCTGCCTTCTGACACAATCCCTGTTTGCGGAAGGATAAGGGTTACCCTTGGGGGAGATGTAGAGTATGGGGAGAGATTAATTCTCTACGGGAGACTCGACTCCCCACCCCCTGCCAGAAATCCAGGAGGATTTGATTACAGGGCATGGCTTACGAGGCAGAATATTTACAATACAATGTCTCCTGACAGTGTGGTAAAGGTGGGCGAAAATTTTGGAAACGGGTACATTCTTCTTGCTGCAGGCATAAGAAGTTATATAGAGACCACTATAGACAGAAATATTGGAGGAGATAAGGGGGCATTCCTCAAAGGAATAACCATAGGAGAGAGGGGAATGATATCGGGGGAGGTGCAGGAGGTTTTTAGAAACACAGGGGTTGTTCATATACTTGCAGTATCAGGTCTTCATGTGGGCATATTAGCTGCAATGCTATTTCTTGTTATTCGGTTATTCAGACTGCCAAATCTCATAAATATAATGGTAACATCTGCCTGTCTCATCACATATGCATTTATGATAGACCTTCGTCCATCGGTTGTAAGGGCGACCATAATGTCCATTCTTCTGATGATTACATTCCTCACGGAGCGGGATACGGATATACTGAATACCCTCTGTGTCGTTGCTTTTGCTATACTTATATGGAATCCGCAATTCCTTTTTGATGTGAGTTTCCAGCTCTCATTTGGAGCAACTGCAGGTATAATATGTCTGTATCCAAAGATATATTCGCTCATAAAGATGAGAAATAGAAAGGTTGACAATGCTATTATAAAACCCTTTACCGTGTCTCTCTCTGCGCAGGCAGGGACCACACTGCTTGCTGCCCACTACTTCTATCGTCTTCCGGTCATATCTCTTATTGCGAACGTCTTCGTGGTGCCACTCACGGGGTTATGTATAGGCACAGGGCTACTCCTCTCTCTTGTAAATCTACTCAAGATAGACGTGTTGAGCAGGGTCTTTGCTTCTGCGGTTTATGGTGTTACTGCACTTACACTCGGTACTGTTAATTTATTTGGAAAGGTGCCGTATGGCCACTTCTGGATAGGAAGTCCATCGCCCCTTTTTCTCATATTCTATTTTATTCTCCTTGTATCCGGTATAAATGCACTGTATTATATGATAAAAAGAAGGGTCTTTAACCCCTCTCACAGGGTATTTGTCTATGCAGTGATTGTTTCTCTCATTTTGCATGTATCAACCAGTCTTTACAGAGTCAATAACCGGGAGGTCCGTGTAACATTTATGGATGTTGGGATGGGTAACTCCACACTGGTAGAAATGGAGGACAATGTAATCCTTATGGATGGTGGCTCATACCAGAGGGATATACCCGTTAGCGCAGACTTGTTGAGGAGAAAGGGAGTAAAGGACGTATCGCTTGTATTTCTTACCTCTCCACTCTCTTACGACATTGGCGGACTTACATACGTTCTGGAGAACTTCAATGTGAAGGGCGTGGCTCTTCCATTTATCCCGTATCACACATACGTTTATAAGAAGTTTTTACATGCAATAAAGGAGAGAAAAATCCCGTATAGGTTTGTAGCAAAGGGAGATAGGATTGGTCCTTTTACAGTCAAAAACCCGATGGGGGGGTATCATTTGGATATTAAAGATGCCTCCCTTGTCCTCACGCTTAATGTAGGGCAAGGCTTAAGCCTTGCTAAACAGAATTACAAAGTTCTCTTTCTTGGCGAAGTAAAGAGCAATATTATAGAGATGGCAGAGGAGGCAGATATAATGAAAGCGCCATATTTTGGAGATTACAGGGACCCCTCATTCGTTGAGATTGTAAAACCAAAGGTAACGGTAGCATCGGTAGGGATGAACCGCTGGGGTATGCCCTCACAGAAGATGATGGAAGAGTATAAAAAATATGGGAGGGTGATAAGGACTGATGAAGATGGTGCCTGTTTGATAAGGATAAGAAAGGATGCAGTAACCATCCAGACCATGCAGGATAGAGAAAAACTGGGGGATAAACTTCTGAGGTGGGCAGGAGCGCGGTAGGGCATTTGGCTATCAAGCTATCGGGCAATCAGGCTATCCGGTAATTAGGCATTAGGCATTGGTCATTGGGTAATTGTAGGAGCGACCTCCCCAGGCTGTGCAAAAAGTAGGGATCTGGTAGCCGCAGACTTCAGTCTGCGAATAGAAGATGCTGTTCTGGATTCAATTTGCGCAACTTAAAAGTTGCGACTACCATGTTG
>DAOUSS010000063.1 GCA_030627085.1 Candidatus Stahliibacteriota bacterium
AAGTATAAACATATTTTAGATTTTGGCTTTTTGATTTATACCTATCTGTGAAAATCTGCGTTTACCCCGTTAAATAGAACTGTCTCAAGAACGCTCTGATATTTATCGTTACATTATTTAACGGGGTTAATCTGCGTCCAATTTTTTTCTTGACATTCATAATAATTTATGATATAATTAAAAAAATTCCTTTCATGGTATAGGTTATAGGGCTTCGCAAACTAAGGGATTCGAAACTGGGTAAACGGTGGGGAAACTCGTAACGAGACTCGGTTGTGGAAGCTTGAAGCTGGGTAAATACAGTCCGCAGGACCCGTTGCACAGCATCCGTATGGAATGGGGGCGAGTATCGAGCATCAAAAAACGAGCTTCGTTACGAGCCTCGATACCGATAAACGAGAGATATAAGGGATTATGAATTTTGTGAAAGGCATGTTTGGATAACAAAGGAGGTAAACGGGAAGCATTCAGTATGGGCCCATTTTTGAGTGAGTAAGTTTATCCGATGATATGGAGTATTTGGGAGTTTGTGTAAGAAATCCATATTTTAATTCTGGCTATTCACTCTATTGTTCAGGGCTCTGAGGAGGCAGTTTGGTTCCACTAATTCTCTATTCTCTTCTCTCCTTTCTCACCTTAAAAGGAGGGTCTTTCTACTCTACCCGCGTAGATATAGATTGGAATCGGGGATATATTACATATATCAATGTAAAAAACGGAGTATTCCTCGATATAGAAGTAATTCCCCTTGAAGACTATATAGATTATTCAATGAGAAGTGTTATAAAATCTATGTGGAAGAATACTCTTCAGGAAGAAATAGCAGAAGGGCAAAGGGGTGGAGAAGGACTCATACCGAATATATACATACCGATAAGATTCCCAAAACCTGTAGCTGGATTGATTGGCGAGGGAGGAGAACTGAAAATATCAGGCAACGAGAAGATAGAGTTTGGAGGCTCAAATACACAGGAAGTAAATCCTATACAGAGAGAGACATACCAGAGGTCTCTCTTGCCACAACTTGAGATGGAACAGCAATTGCGGGTAAATTTACAGGGGACAATAGGTCAGAAGATACATGTATTCATTGACCACGACTCACAACGTGAATTTGACATCAAGAACACCATAAGACTCCAGTATAAAGGTGATGAGGATGAGGTAATAAAGGAGATAAATGCAGGTAATACAGATATCTCCTTGCCTGCCAGTATCATAGGAGCTCCCACGGCACATAAAGGTCTCTTTGGAATGAAGATTCTTGCAGAGCTTGGTCCGTTTGATATCACCGCTATAGCAAGCAAAGAGGAGAGTGATGTTCTCCAGAAGAATTTTGTAGGTGGAGCCATAGAAGATTCTGTAAAACTATGGGATACGGACTTTATAAAGAATAGGTTCTTCAGTTTGGGCAATATTATTGCAGAGAGTGATTCTATTATAGAGATGAGATTGTATGCCTCGGCGCTTGAAAGTGAGGAAGGAGTCCGTCGAGGAAAGGCGGCAGACTATAACATAGAAACCGGGAATCCTGACAGTGTATCTGCTTTTTTTAAACTGTTAGAGCAAGGTGATAATAAGGACTTTGTATTAAATAGAAGTGATCGGATAGTAGACTTAAGGAGAAACTTTGATTATAGAACAATTGGTTTTATCCTTGTATATAAGACTGCAACTGGGACTATAGATACGGTAGGAAACGACTTATCCTCTCCTATGATACTCAAGATGCTTAAGAGGACAAAGAATGACAAACATCCACAGTATGCCTCATGGAACTACGAATTAAAAAATATATACGCACTTCCAGGAGCAAATGTTACACCTGAATCTTTTGAAATGAAGATATTCAAGGATAAGAAAGGAGCAGGAGAGAATGAGGAACTTGTTTCCGGAGACACGACATTTCTTAGATATCTGGGTATGGCAAAGGCTGACGGTACTATAGATAGAAAATTTATAGATTTCAACCTGGGAATAGTAATATTCCCGTTCGAGAGACCGTTTATGGAACTTCCAGATCCAGATTCAATATACGATATTCCAAATCTGGCTGCAAACATTGGAAGGAAATACTATATATGGATGAGATATAAGGGAATCCAGAAGAGATATTCACTCGGGCTCAACACACTTGAGGGCAGCGAGAGGGTTACTATGGACGGTGAGGAGTTAAAAAGAGGTGTCCATTATGATGTAAACTATGATATTGGTGAGCTTACCTTTAGAGAGGGCGTAATAAGAGATCCAAATGCCAGAATCGTTATTGATTATCAGCATTTGCCATTTATGCAGGTTGCGTCAAAGAATCTACTCGGGGCAAGGGTAAATTATGATGGGGGAAGCAATCTAAAATTCGGCTCTACGCTTATATATCACTCATCGTCTTCTTTTGACAAGAGGCCAAAACTTGGAAGTGAACCTACCCAGATATTACTTGGTGAGATAGATGGCAGATATTCAATAACTCCCTCTATATTTACTCATCTTGTCAATCTTATCCCGTTTGTGAAGACTGATGTTCCTTCGTCGTTTGATGTAAAGTTTGATATGGGTTTTTCTGCTCCCAATCCGAATACCAGGGATAAGGTATACATTGATGATATGGAAGGAACGAGAACATCCACATCGCTTGGCATAGGCAGAGGGAACTGGTCTTACGGCAGTCAACCGTCCAGTATGAGCTTGGATGATTTTGAACCACTGATATGGTATAATCCGAGGGATGGGATAAGAAGAGGAGAGATATTTACATCCTTACCCGACTATAGAAAAAATGAAAAACAGAGCATACTGCGAATTGAGTGCGAAGATAAGTGGGGAAGTCTGCTCACTCTCATATCTCGAGATGGCGCGGATTTTGAGAAATCCGAATTTCTGGAGGTATGGGCAAGAGGAGATGGAATAATACATATAGATATTGGTTCAAATATACCAGAAGAGGCGTTGTATAAGGATAAGTGGGGCGAGATAAAGAGAAACGAAACAGATATTCCTCGTACAGAGGATAAAAACGGCAACGGGAAACTTGATATTGGACTGGAGGAAGACACTGGACTTGACGGAGTTATGGGTGAGGACGAAAAAGATATACCCGGTGACGATGGAAATGATGATTATCATTACTCCATTAACGACCCTGATAATTACTCAAGTGTAAATGGAACAGAAGGGAATGGACGTTTTGATATGGAAGATCTTGATAGTGATGGTTCGCTGAACAGAAAGAATGACTATTTCTCCTTTACAATAGATCTCTCATCGGATAAGTACTGTGTTCAGGAAGGGGAAAACAAATGGAGACTCTATCGCATTCCTTTACAAGGAGCAGAAGAAACAGGCAACCCAAGATGGTCATTTATAAGATACGCAAGGTTATGGGTAGAGGAACCTGATACTATAGATATTGCTACTATGGAAGTCGTTGGCAATAGATGGGAAAAGAGGGGAGAGATCGAACTCTCACTCAGAGACAATCAGGAAAATACTGGAGTGCCTCCATATGACCCTCCATATGAACCAGAGAGAGATCCATATGGTAGAGAGGAAAGAGAGAGTTCCATCTCAATGATATTTCATGATGGAGGAGGGGGTTCTGCATATATTGTGTATGGAACTGCAAAAAAGTTTATTCAGTACAATACCCTTGCATTATACTTAAAAGGAGTAGACCTAACGGGCGAAGGGAAGTTTTTTATCCGTGTGGGAGGTGATACATTGAATTACTATGAATACAGGGTGAGTATACCAAGCAATAATTGGAGGGATATAAAGATACCGCTGGATTCACTAACGCATTTAAAAAGAGAAAGAGATACCTTGCCACAGGATTCCTTGTTTGGGCATAGCCTGTATGGAGAAGACAGTTGTTTTGTCTTGGGTAATCCATCCCTCACCAATATAAAAATGGTAGAAATAGGTGTTATACCGAATGCAGGAGTAGATGGAGAGATCTGGGTAGATGATATAAGATTGCTGGATGTGAAGAAGAATATCGGACTTGCAGCGAGCGGAAGTACCTCCCTCAAGTTTGCAGATTTTATGAATATGAGCCTTGCATACAGCAGACAGGACCCATATTTTAGAAAATTTGGGCAGGAGATGGTTCCTCAAGGAGGCCTGTCAAATTCCTATAATGCCACTTTCAATCTGGGATTGGGGAAGTTTTTTCCATCATCGTGGGGCATTGCAATCCCGGTGAGTGGAGGTATGAACAACACGACCGTCCTACCAATGTACCCTACAAATTCGGATGTTGTGCTTTCAAATGAGGAAAGCGAAAAAGAAAAAACAGTTACAATACCGAGGAATGTAAAGATTTCATTCTCAAAATCAAAATCTAAAAACAAGTTTCTTGCTTATACACTTGACAACATTACTGCAAATGCGGCTTACAGGGAAAAGTTTGTTTCTGGTCCTGCTACGATAGATTCTACGAAAAATATAAATCTTTCAGCAGGGTATGAATGTAGCCCTAAACTTGACAAGCTGAAATTGTTTGGGATGGACATAAAATATTATCCCAATAACTTCCGTATAGGTTCTACTTATTCACAGGCAGAGACCAGACGATATAAGGTTTTAAAGGATTCAGTTGTGCTTATGGAGAGTCCTAATCCTGTCATTCGTACGGACCAGGCAAGCATATCATATTCTCCTGTAAATGCCATTACAACCACTTATAGCATTAAATCCTCAAATGATATCAATTTTTCAAGGGAAATCTCAAGGAATGAAAATCTTGCCTTCAGTTTTTCTCCGCATATATTGGATTTTACTACTCAAAAATTCTCATATACTACGAGATACAATGAGAATAACAGCATAGAGAAGGTTGAGATAATAGATGGAGATAGTATACCTGTAAGAGATGCAATAAACACAAACGCTATTGATATAGACTTGGCGATCAACCTGCAACAGATAGGTAATAAAATTAGATTTCTACAGGGGCTTACAAAACTTTTCACAAATCCGAATTTTTCTTACTCATTATCACGCTCCGCTGGTTTGTACTCCCTTCTTGGAAGGCCAAAGAGAGAATTTATATTTGGTTTTTCCCCTGAAGCAGAGGTTAATAAAATTATAAATGCGAAAGACAGCGAGAAAATGAGCAGAGATATGTCAATATCATCAGGATTTAAGTGGAAAATAATAAACCTCTCTTACGCCTACCGTGCGAGCGAAACTTGGGGTGGTAGCATAGACAACAAGCGATGGAGTACGAGTAGAACCTTTCCCGATGTTCGATTTAGTCTTTCTTCTATTGAAAAATTCTGGAAACTCAAAAATATTTTCTCAAGTATAAGTCTCTCATCGAATTTAAGGATATACGAGACCCGAGATGGCTATGAGATCAATGAGCCCAGTGGAGAGACCCGGGATGTTTCGTTAGGTCCATCTCTAAATCTACAATGGAAATCAGGAATTTCTTCAAGAATTACCTCCTCTTTCTCGAGCAGATATACCAAGACACACACAGGTGGTAATATGTTTTTCGAAAAGGAAGAACAGCATTTTGAAATCGGAGCATCCAATGGTTATGCATTCAGCGCTCCAACAGGAATAAAAATTCCCTTCCTGAGTAAGGTAAGATTTTCTGGTAACCTCAATACAAATCTCGATGTAAATTATTCCTGGGATGGAGGACAAGATATTACCAAGAATAGTAAGAGCAAGGACAGGTATAGATTCACAATAACGCCAGGGGTAAGCTATAACTTTGCATCCAATATCACAGGTGGTGCAAGAATAGATTTCAGGGAAGATAACGACCGTATGTCACGTATGCATACAAGAACTGCGGGAGTAAGCGTCTGGGCAGATTTTAGATTCTAAAATTGGGCGCAGATTAGATAGATTTCAGATTGTAGTATTTTTTACCACAAAGGACACAAAGAGCACAAAGATCTTAGGTTTTAGATTGTAGTCTTGTCGCGACTAGAAAGTCGCTCCCATAATGACCATTTACAATTGACGATTGACCCAATGACTCTATGACCCTACGACTCAATGACTTAATTACCAAATGACCCAATGACCCGATGACTCAACGACCCGATAGCCTAATAACTATTTTCAACTAGGAGTATCTTATGGACAAACTAACATCTCAAGAAAAGGATTTTTCTACATGGTATAATAATATTGTCCTGCGGGCGGAACTTGCTGATTATGCGCCTGTAAAAGGCTGTATGGTCATCAGACCTTACGGTTACGGGATATGGGAGAATATACAGTCTATACTGGACAAGATGATTAAATCTGTTGGGGTACAGAATGCATACTTTCCTCTCTTTATCCCGGAGAGTTTTATACATAAGGAAAAGGAGCATCTTGCTGGTTTTTCCCCTGAACTTGCAGTTGTCACGTATGGTGGGGGCAAGGAATTGGAAGAAAAACTCATTGTAAGACCAACCTCTGAGACTATTATAAACGCAATGTTCAGTAAGTGGATACAATCCTTTAGGGATTTACCTCTCTTAATCAACCAGTGGGCAAATATTGTAAGATGGGAGATGAGAACGAGACTTTTCCTTCGGACTACAGAATTTCTCTGGCAAGAGGGACATACAGCCCATTCAACTCACGATGAAGCAAGTGAAATGGCACTTACCATACTTACTATTTACAGAGATTTTATGCAGAATACCCTTGCAATCCCTGTTATATATGGAACAAAGACTTTATCCCAAAGGTTTGCGGGTGCGATTGAGACATATACCATTGAAGCAATGATGGGTGATCGCAAAGCACTCCAGGCAGGTACGTCGCACGATCTCGGGCAAAATTTCTCGAAAGCTTTTGATATAACATATCAAACAAAAGAGAATAAACTTGACTATGTATGGCAGACTTCCTGGGGTGTATCCACCCGTCTTATAGGCGCAGTCGTTATGGTACACGGAGATGACAAAGGACTGGTTCTACCACCAAATATTGCACCAATACAGGTTATTATAGTCCCTATATGGAAAGGGGATGAAAAAGGAAAAACAGTAAAGGCGGTTCTTTCTCTTGAGAAGAGATTAAAAAACAATAACAAAGATTCAGGTTCGTCTCTAAGAGTTCGGGTTGATACAAGAGAGGAATTTACGCCTGGCTTCAAGTTCAACGAATGGGAAATGAAGGGTATACCATTGAGGGTAGAAATAGGGCCAAGAGATATAGAGAACTCCACAGTAACAATTGCAAGAAGGGATGAAGGAACAAGGATGGTAGTAAAGAGTAGTGAAGCTGTGGAAGTTATTATAAGAACCCTGAACGAAATTCAAAAGAATCTCTTCTTAAAAGCAAGAAGATTTATAGATAACAACACTTATCTTGTAGATGATTGGAAAGAGTTCAAACACAAAACGGGATTTATTCTTTCTCACTGGTGTGGAAGCGCTGAATGCGAAACAAACATACAGAACGAGACGAATATGACAATTAGATGTATTTCCATGGATACAGAAGAGGAGGAAGGTAAATGTATCTTCTGCGGAAAACAATCAAAGAGAAGGGTTGTATTTGCTAAGGCATATTAATTGACATAATAGGGCTTCACAAAACTAAGGGTATCGAAACTGGGTTATCGTTGAGGAAGCTGGTAACGAAACTCGAAACTGGAAGCTTGAGACTTGAAAAATACAGTTCGTAGGATCCCTATGGAGGCGAGCATCGAGCATCAAAAAATCGAGCCTCGTTACGAG
>DAOUSS010000209.1 GCA_030627085.1 Candidatus Stahliibacteriota bacterium
AAAAGAGACTTATCCTCTCGCGAACTGCATAGACTTGCAATAGAGACTTACGAGAACTTTGCTATATTCGTTTATGAATTTCTTATACTTCCTTCAATATATAAAAAGAATATACTCAAATTTCTTGTCCCTGTAAATATCGATAGAATGCAAAAACCCTCTTTTGTACTTACTGCACATCTTGGGAACTGGGAGTGGGGTGCCAGCATGTTGGCTGAGCTTGGATTCCATCCAACGGTTATAGCTTTAAGACATCCTCAGAAGGGTCTCACCGGATACTTTACAAGGAGAAGAATGTCTGCAGGAATGGATGTAGTATATCTTGGAGAAGATATGAAGAAGGTAGTGAACACACTGAGAGAAAACAACGTAGTAGCGACCCTTGGAGATAGAGATTACACAGGCAATTATAAAGTTGTTCGATTTATGGACAGGAAGACAGGCATTCCTCATAGTATATTTGAATTTGCGCACAGATTCAAAATACCGATAATTCCTGCGTTTTGCGTAAAAGAGAACAATAAATACAGGGTATATTTTGAAGAAGCAATAGACCCCATTTCTAAAGATGATGCAATAAATAAATGGATAGGTGTACTTGAAAAATATGTTAGAAAATATCCAACACAATGGTACATATTTGATAATATATGGAAAGAATAATGATCATAATACCTGCCTACAACGAGGAAGGACCCATCGCAAAACTTCTTTCATCGCTTAATTTTCCGCCACAGGATATAATTGTGGTAGATGATGGTTCCATTGATAACACTTTCTCTGAATCGCAATCTTTTGGCGTACATGTGATAAGGCATGAAAAGAATAAAGGAAAAGGCATAGCTCATAGGACAGGATTTAATTTTGCATCGAAAGAGGAAGCAAGATGGGTGATAACAATGGATGCTGATGGACAGCATTCTCCAAAAGACATACCCAAATTCATCAAGGCAATAAAGGAGAAAAAAGGGGATATGATAATTGGAGAGAGAGAGGTGACAATAAGAACCATGCCATTCTTGAGATTCCTTACCAACCTCTGGACATCTTTTATTGTTTCTATTCTCGGAGGTAAGAGGGTAAAAGACGCTCAATCCGGATTCAGGGCAATAAGCAAGGAGATCTTTACCTCTATATCTCTCTCTACCAATAATTTTCAGACAGAATCTGAAATTATAATAAAAGCAGCAAGAAGGGGTTTTAGAATCACATCAGTGCCTATAAGAACAATTTACAACGAATCATACAGTTATATAAAACCGTTTCTCGACACATTAAGATTTATAAAACTTGCATCTCAGAGTTTGTGGATGTAATTATCCCAAACTATGCGTCAAGAAACCACAAGATCCGTATGGACAAGAAATTATCTGAGAATGTCAAATTTCCAATTACCAATATCCAATAAATGTCAAATTCCTAAATTCCCAATTTTATTTTGAGGCTGGGCACTCTTTGCATCACCAAGCTAAAGGGCCCCAAAAGTAGTATTTCACTATTCCACACTTGCCGAATCTGTTTGGCATTTGGATTTTCATTGGAAATTAGAAATTCGGATTTTGAAATTTTGTTGTCTTCATCTATGGTTAATGCATATTCTGGGATTATGAAATGAAAATTCTTATTACAAATGATGATGGCATAAGATCAGAAGGACTTCAATTTCTCTATAAACTTCTGCATAGAACGCACAATGTGACGGTAATTGCTCCTTTAAAGGAGATGAGCGGGTGTTCACATTCTATAACCCTTCGCAGACGCCTCAAGATGAAACAGATTTCGAATGGTATGTATGGAGTTGCTGGGACACCAACAGATTGTATTGTGCTTGGTGTAAATTCAATATTAAATGAGAAGCCGGACCTCATCATCTCGGGCATAAATGTAGGCCCAAATCTTGGCTTTGATATAACATACTCCGGCACAGTGGGCGCTGCACTTGAAGGAGCAATACATGGGATTCCCTCTTTTGCTATCTCAATCACGGGACACAGAAACTTTGAAGATACTCTCGAGGTCATACTCAAACTCATTACGTCTGTTAAAAAAAACGACATTGATAGCTTTTTTCTGAATGTCAATGTTCCACCAGAGCCCAAAGGAATGAAAATAACAAAACTTGGGAAAAAGTCTTATCAAAATGTCATAACGACCCATAAATCCTCCTACGAGATAGGAGGTACACCCATTCATGCTTTAAGCGATGGAGAAACCGATGTAGAGGCAATAGATAACGGTTATATATCTATTACACCTATCTCTCTCGACATGGTCAATTACAATATACTCAAAAAATTATCTTCACTGAACGAAGACTTTGAAAACAAATGAATAAAACAGGAACTTATCTGATACCGCTCCTTCTGCTTGCCTGTAGCAGAACTCCCCACTACAAGACATGGGAAGTCGGTAACTGGACAATCTACCAAATAGGTAAAGATACAGTGCTTTACACCATTAAGGGTATGGAAGATGACGAAAGATTTTTACTTGAAATGGCTGGTGATGGATATTGTATAACAGCCCTGGTAAACAATGGAACCATTGATAGTATCACTGGATGTAATGATGACTTATTAGATGTGAACCGTCCGTCTTTTAATATGCTCGAACAATCCTCTATACAGACGAAAGATACTATTGTGGCGAGCAAGAGGGTCGTTATGCATCAGTTGAATGATACATTGTGGATATCACCACAAGTTCCCATATTTGGTATTGTTAGTTGTGGCAACATACATCTTTTGGATTTTGGCTATACTTTTAGGAAGTAATTAGCCGCAGATTCACCCCGTTAAATAATGTAACAATAAATATCAGAGCGTTCTTGAAACAGCTCTATTTAACGGGGTAAACACCCGTAGTATCATTTGAGCCCATGATCAAAGCTTGCTAAAATTCAAGTGCTTTATGTGCTTATCTAACAAGAACATATAATAATATCTTTTTGCAACTTGCAAAATTAGCACAAATGGTTCCTTTTTCCTTAACTGCAAGTGTATTAAGACCAAAATGTTATAAAAACTCAGGGGCTCAAATGATACTATCACGGATGACTTCTATTTTCGCTGACGCAGATTCACCCCGTTAAATAATGTAACGATAAGTGTTAAAGGGTTCTTAAAACAGTTTTATTTAACGGGGTAAACGCTGGTTTACACTGACATATTGAAGTCATTAGGTCATTGAGTCATTAAGTTATTAACAGGCTGATTGCTCAGCAATGGACACATCGCCAATAACCTAATTACCTAATAACTTAATTACTGTATTTTTATCTGTGAACATCTGTGTTCATCTGTGGTTAATTTTCGTTCTTTAGCCTGCAATCT
>DAOUSS010000080.1 GCA_030627085.1 Candidatus Stahliibacteriota bacterium
AGCATCTTCTATTCGCAGACTGAAGTCTGCGGCTACCAGATCCCTACTTTTTGCACAGCCTGTGAAACCTGCGATTACCAAGGTTGTCCATACCCCTGCCAGCGGTAGGCGGGTATGAGACAATAAAGAAACTCTGTTAAAGGTCTTAAGTCTTCGGTCTGTTGTCTGCTTGCCCCGTTGCTCCAAAGGAGCTTTGCGGGGTGGTCTATTGTCTCTGGTCTTGCTGCTTCTCCCAGTCCAAGTAGTCACCGCTTCTCCTGTAACTGAACACCTTCACACCAGGGGGCAGGGCCTGTTTGAACTTGTATATCCAGGAGAGTTGCTGGTGAAGGTGTATTGGGATTGTCAGGCCAGGCATAACGCACTTTACCGCATCTACTGCACCACCCCACCCTATATCTCTCAAGCTTGGTTCCGCTACTACAAAAAGAATATCGGTTCTTTTCTTTTTTATCTCCTGAATTATTCCGTTGAATGTCTCCCTTATCTCTCTTTTTGTATCTTTGTCAAGGCCATCCCAGAGCCATAACGCGAGATCGCCAGGGAAGAATATATGTATTTCCTTGTGTTCTATAAAGATAGAGATCCCAATGTCGGTTGATGACATAGCAGTAATTCTTGTGCCTTCTATATCAATCCAATCCCCGGGTTTCAGTGGATGGCATTTATCCTCTATACCCTCTGTATAGTCAGGGAAGAGAGAAAGCACATCATCTGAAAATATAAATCTTGAATTGCGAATCTCCCTTACAATCTCTTTGATTTTAGGATTAAAATGGTCAGGATGTGAATGAGACGAGAAGAGCAATACCCTTTTTTGGGAGTCTATATAAGGCTTTATGTCAACTTCTTGGAGGGAAAAATCAATACATGAGAGGGCGTCGAAGTCAGGGTAGTCAAAGACCATAACCACTTCCTCGTCTTCAATCACAAAACAACTATGGACGATATATGTTATACGCACATAACTCCTTTATATGGGACGCAGATGCACGCAGATAGATGCAGATAAAGATAGTAATTAGGTTATTAGGTCACTTGGTAATTGGGTCATTGGGTAATTAAGTTGTTGACACAACGACGCAATGACGTCTCGACTACAATTTTTCAATCTTTTGGTTCTTTGTGTCCTTTGTGGTGAAAAATACTACAATCTAAAATCTGTAATCTGAAAAACTGTTTAATTCCTCTGCCTTATGTCAAGCAGGTATGTTTACCCCGTTAAATAAAACTATTTTAAGAACCCTTTAACACTCATCGTTACATTATTTAACGGGGTGAATCTGCGTCCTACAAAGTGATACCACTATCAAATCCCAGTTCTTTTAATGCCTTATCTGCCTCTTCTCTCGCTGGCGCCTTCCCGTGCCATTCAAGAGTTCCTTCCATAAATGAGACCCCTTTTCCCTTTACTGTACAGGCAATTATCATAGTTGGCTTTCCCTTTATCTTCCTTGCCTCCTCAAATGCCCTATTGAGTTCTTCAAATGAGTGTCCATTTACATTAAAAACATTCCATCCAAACGCCTCCCATTTATCTCTGAACGGGAGAGGATTTTTAATATCCTCTATTCTACCATCTATTTGGAATTCGTTATAGTCAAGTATACAGCATAGGTTATCAAGACCATATCGCGTAGAGGTCATAGATGCCTCCCATATCTGTCCTTCGTTTGTCTCACCATCCCCTATTATGCAGTACACCCTGTAAGACTTCCCGTCAAGTTTTGCTCTCATTGCGCATCCGTTCGCGAAAGAAAGCCCCTGCCCGAGTGAACCACTTGATGCATCAACACCTGGTGTATCTGGTGCATACGGATGACCCTGAAGTCTAGCTCCACACTTCCGCAGATTCCAAAGCCACTCCCTGTCGAAATAACCCAGTCTTGAAAGGATTGCATAGAGGGCAGGAGCGGCATGCCCCTTTGACAGAATAAGTCTGTCTCTATCATCATCGTCGGGTCTTTCGGGATTGTGGCGCATCACCTCATAGTAGAGTGTGATAAGGATATCTACCGCAGAGAGCGAGCCGCCGGGGTGACCGGAGCCCGCTCTTGTAAGCATCTCAATCACATCTCCCCTCACAAGCCTCGCAATCTCTTTTAGATTATTAATATTCATTGCTTTTGGGGACGCAGATTTACCCCGTTAAATAGAACCGCTCCAGCACTAATAAGTCTGGTGTTTATCTTTAAGTTATTTAACGGGGTGGACGCAGATTAACACTGATTTATTTATTCTCAAATTGTAGGCACAAATTTAATTTGAAGATACGATTTGAAATCGTGCCCTACATCCCTGTTTCACCACTAAGACACTAAGAGCAGATTTTAGATTACAGATTGTGGGCGAATAGCAATTCGCCCCTACAGGATTATTCACCACAAAGGACACAAAGATTGAAGATTAAAAGATTGAAACATAAAGAACGAATGCTAATTGCTAATTTTGCATTGCTAACGGTTCAACTGAGCCTTCGTCCCGAGCTCAGGCCGAGGGGTTCACCGAAGTTTGATAATTGAATATTTTAATTACCTAATAACCCAATTCCCCATTATCCCAATAACTATATTTATCTGCGTTAATCCCTGCCTACCGGCAGGCAGGTGCGTCCAAACAAAAAAGCATAAAAGATGTTTCACGTGAAACATCTTAAAATTAAACGCTAATTATTCACAAGAACAAAAAGGAGTATAAAGTATAACATAGAAAGACCAAAAAGTCAAGAATTTTATTAAGAAATGTAACCAACCTCCCCCTACGATCTATTTTTACCATAAAGGCACGAAGACACTAAGAGCAGATTTCAGATTGTAGATTACAGTATTATCGCGACCGGGACAGGCTGTGCAAAAAGTAGGGATCTGGTAGCCGCAGACTTCAGTCTGCGAATAGAAGACGCTGTTCTGGATTCAATTTACGCAACTTAAAAGTTGCGACTACCATGTTGAAATTTGACTTTTTGCACAACCACGGGAGGTCGCTCCCACATAACCCAATGACTATCTGTATCTGTATACTTTGTGTTCTTTGTGGTTAGAATCAGTCCACAGGGCTATTTTCTTTTTAATAGTTTTGGCAGGATGTCTCCTGCCTTACCGATGATTGTGTGATCTGCAAGAGAAGATAGTGCCGTGGGTTCGGGTGAAATCTCTATTATGGTTGCTCCAGCCTCCTTTGCTAAGTAAGGTAGCGATGCTGCAGGATAAACTACGCCCGATGTGCCCACCAAAAGCAAACTCTTGCAGTTCCGCACTTCATTGTATGCCTCCTCAAATTCCTCCTGAGGTAGTGATTCCCCGAACAGCACTACATCGGGTCTCTTTCTTCCTCCACACTCACACTTTGGCAGTATTTTACTCAATATTTCATACCGTCTTGCAGATTTCAAAAAGTCCAGGATTCCCTTTATTTCTTCTTTGTTGCGTTTATGTCTCTTCCCACACCTAATACATCTCTCCACATAGATGTTCCCATGTAGCTCGTATACTCTCTTACTACCTGCTTTCTGATGGAGATTGTCTATATTCTGGGTGACGATACAAGTAATCTTACCCTCTTCTTCCAATTTTGCAAGCGCAAAATGTGCAGGATTTGGAGTCGCAGAGGTTATCCCCTCGTATATATCCACGATGAAATCCCTTATCCGATGGGGTTTAAAGAGGAAAAGGGAAGAGAGTCCGACAATGCTTCCATATATTGAAGGGTCATACCTGTCCCATAACCCTCCCTTCTCTCTGAATGTTGGTATTCCGCTCTCCTCAGATATTCCCGCACCTGTCAGAGCAACCACAGTTCCTTTATCTATGATATTCCTTATCACATTATAATTTTCTTCTGTTTTCATAGGAGACCTCTTTCTTTAATTTACTCTCTCTTCTATATGTCAGATGAAGAAGCCAAAAATAACCTTTGTAAAAGGGTAAATTTTTGCTTGATTTCTTTTCTTTTTTATATTATAATTAGGTATTGTATTTTTCATCTTTGTGCTACATTTACTGGTATCAATTTTTATATCTCTATTATACCACAACGGAGGAGATTTTGCAAGCAAATTTTTATGAATAAATATATAATACATAACGTATCTCATACTCACTGGGACAGAGAGTGGTATCTGCCTTATGAGACTATAAGGTTGAGGCTTGTAGATATGATGGATACATTGCTTGGTATAATGGACGGTGATTCTGACTACAGATACTTTACCCTGGATGGACAGACGGTTGTACTGGAGGACTACCTTGAAATAAGACCACAGATGAGAGAAAAATTGATGAACTATACAAAGGATGGAAGAATTCTTGTGGGTCCTTGGTATACACTTCCTGATGAGTTTCTTGTGAGTGGAGAGGCTCTTGTCCGTAATCTTCTTTTGGGACATAGAATTGCATCGGACTTTGGACGGGTAATGGAGATTGGTTATCTTCCAGATATGTTTGGTCATATATCACAGTTGCCTCAGATATTGTGCGGATTTGGTATATCCACGGCTGTTCTGTGGAGGGGCATAGGTGGAGAAGAGGCAGAATATATATTACAAGGGCCTGATGGTTCAGAGGTATTTCTCTGCCGTCTCGAGCCAGAGCGTGGATACTCAAATGGCTATGACATTCTTAGACAGGAGGGAAATTGCCTCCCAGACCTTATCGCCTTTAAGGAAAAGGAGGCAAAAAGAAGTAAAACCTGTCATCTTTTGCTTATGAACGGTAGCGACCACAGGTTCCCGGACATACAAACCCCATCTATTCTGCATAAACTCAACGCTTCTCTTGATGATATGAAAATTATCCAATCAAACCTTGGAAAATACATTGACGCTGTGAGAAGAGAAGCAAAAGGTATTGGTACCCTGTGTGGAGAGCAAAGGGGAGGATTAAAATTTGCCCCGGTTTTACCTGGTGTTCTTTCATCCCGCATATACCTGAAACAGAAAAACGAGGCCATGCAAATTCTCCTTGAAATATGGGTGGAACCATTCTCTTCAATAAATCTGCTTTGTGGCGGTAATTATAGAAAAGAGGCTGTAAGACAGGCATGGAAATATCTGCTTCAAAACCATGCCCACGACTCCATCTGTGGATGTAGTATAGACGAAGTTCAGCTTGATATGGAGCGAAGATTCTCCCGGGTTGAAGAGATAGGGGAACGTGTTCTTTCTGAGAGTCTTAATGGCATTGTACAAAATATGAATATACCAGCTCAGTCTATCGTTGTTTTCAACCCCCTAAACTGGGAGAGAGGGGGATGGGTAAATGCATCCATAGAATTTGAAAATGGTGAGGAGTTTATATTGACCGACGGAGAAAATGAAGTACCCTACAAGATAATAAGTAAGAGATATATCAATGAAGTTGTTCTTAGCCCACAGATTCATATTAAGAAGAGGGTAAAAATAAGAATTGCTTTTGAGGCAAATGCTGTTCCAGCCGTTGGCTATAAAACTTACATCATTAAGAAGGGTAAGATGTTCTTTCCCAGTCAGATTCAATCAGGTGATAAATGGGCAGAAAATGAGAACTTGAGGGTAGAGATTGAAAAAGATGGTACATTGACTATTCTGGACAAAAACACAAACGAGCTCTATGAAGGGCTTAATTATTTTGAAGACTCGGGAGACGGTGGAGATGAATACAACTATTCGCCTCTTCCTGAAGACACTTCACTCTATAGCAACGGAACAGTAGTACAGATAAAAAAGGAAGAGGGGCCTTTTTTCATCAGATTCAGGGTGAAAAAGAAATTCAGGGTTCCAGAGTGTCTCACAAGGGGTGGGAGAAGGAGCAGGAGGACGGTAACACTTGAGATAGAATCCTTTGTTACACTTCTTGCCTCAGCCAGACGAGTAGAGGTTGAAACCGTGGTTAAAAACAAGGCAAAAAACCATAGATTGAGGGTAATGGTTCCGGCAAATATTAAGAGTTCGTCATTTTTTGCTGGCTCAAAATTTGATTGTGTTGAACGGATGACAGAAGATTTGCCGACAGCAGAAGATTGGGTAGAAAAACCAGCAGGGACCTTTCCATATGACAATTTCATAGATATCTCCTCCGGGAAAAGAGGGCTTGCAATCCTGGCGAATGGAGTTAAGGAGGGCGAGTTGATTGATAGTTCCATCATTGCCCTCACGCTCCTTCGGTGTGTTGGGGACCTTTCAAGAGATGACCTTGCGACAAGAAGAGGACACGCAGGCCCTGCTATTCCTACACCCGGGGCTCAGTGTCCCGGTATATATAGATTTAGATATGCTATTCTACCGCATCGTGATAACTGGAAGAATGCTGGTGTGTTAAGAGAATCACTTGAGCATTCAGTCGGCTTAAGGACACTGTTTAATGACCAGACTTGCGATGGATATCTGCCTGAAAGATTTAGTTTCCTTTCCATTACACCACCAGATCTTATTCTTTCAGCCTTTAAGCTCGCGGAAGATTCAGACACCTTCGTTCTACGACTCTATAATCCAACTGAGAAGAAAATAGAGGGTAAGATAAGGTTATTCAAGCCCCCAAGAGATGTCTATCTATGCAATCTAAATGAGGAGAAAAAGAGGACAATACAGGTGAGAGATGGTGTTATAGCCATTACCGTAGGGGGAAAGGAAATAGTGACTTTACTTTTAAAACCGCAGATAAACGCTGATGTACACAAATTTTCTTCTCTTATTTTTTAAAATTATTCGTGTTATTTGATTAATTCGTGTAGATTCGTGATTAGTTTTTTTCTTGATTGCATAGGA
>DAOUSS010000311.1 GCA_030627085.1 Candidatus Stahliibacteriota bacterium
AGCGGTCTCTTATTTTCCTTGAGATTGCGTATCTTATTCAATACCATCGCTCTCATCTTCGTTCACCTCCCATTAATGGGGTCAAGCTGAAAAATAGAAATAACTAAAATCCTAACTTTGACTATGTGACTATATAGATTGTAATTTTTACTCTTCGAGATGTTCTATCTTTGGTTTTCTCGCCATCGGCAAACCTGCCTGCCGCCTACCTGCCGGTAGGCAGGGTAGGCAGGTATTATTCAGCCTGACCCCAGTTTTTCAAGAAATATATACCGCCATTTCATCTAACGTGATACGTGTTTGAGAAGTCCCGAAGGGATTTAGCGAAGCGCCTCAAACACGCTGTTAGCTGAAATTGAGCCTATTACATACCTACCAGGTGGAATTATTGTTTCAGCTTGCTCCCATCGAATAGGTTATCTGAAAGCCCTGTGTTGATTGTTACCTTCTTAATCTCGGTGACTTCTCCACCTCCACCAAGAGCCTTTTGCATCATTTCCATCTGCGGTTTCATCATTTTCTCAGCCATCTTCCGCTGCTCGGGAGGCATTTCTTCCAACTGTTTCTGCATTTCTGCTAACCCTTTGTGCATTTCTTGTTCTTGTTCTGGAGATAGCTTTGGAACCCCTCCACCCATAGTCATAACAGTACGGTAGGGAATGAGTAGGTCGTTGACCTTACGGAAATCCTTCATTTCAATAGTAGTTTTTACGGTTCTTTTCTTGCCTTTCTCATCCACACCTTCTATATCCATTTCCATCTTCCTGGTAACCCAATTTTTGGCATCCACCCAAAGCTTACCACTGACCCTAACTTTCTCCATCCCTTCAGGTTTAGCAGAACCCATCAGTTTAGTAATATCTTTGATGTCCAGGATATAGGTTTTATGCCCATCTATCTGCTCGCTTCCTCCATATTGGGCCGGAGTAGTCTTCAAATTTTCTATCGTCTGATAGGGATTATAGTCAATTGTGTCTTTTGTCACTTTTCCCGACACAGGGTCTTGTTGCCATTGGTATACACCATCGTAGATAGTGACAAACTTCTTACCCATTATCTCCATTTCATACCGAGTTTTGCATATTGTTTTTCCATTGATAGTTGTCCATTTCTGATAAGTTATATCCCTATCAGTGACTATAGTAATGTCCTTCACGCCTTTCATCTGCTTCTCATAGCTATCCACACAATTCTGGATTACTTTCTCGGCCGTCATTTTCTCTGCTATTAAAGAAGCAGGAAGGACAAAGGATACGATCATAACCCGACAAAATATATTGATTCTCATTTGTTCCTCCTTTTTTCTGAGAGTTCTTCTAAAAGAGCCTGCCCTTCTCCCTTCCTAATTTCTTGTTATTGTCATCACCTCCCTTCTCTTCCTCCCTGTCTAACGGGCTAATGGTCTTGCCGATAGAACTTTCTCACCCACCTCTATCAAAACATTATTTAGCCTATCGCAAAAGTCGCTCCCGGCTGATGATTACACAGATTTTGGAAAGATTACACAGATATTCCCGACGAGGTTTTTTAATCCGCGTAATCTCAATGTTAATCAGCCTGCCCCGTTAGATGTTTACTATCTAACGGGGTGAATAATCAAGGGCTGAGTTTTACGAAGCCCTAAAACATTATACCATTAACTATAGCAAAAGTCAAGTAAAAAACTCGCCACAGAGAACACAGAGAATTTTTGTTTAAAAAGAAAAAACTCTGTGCTCTCCTTCAAACTCAAGATCTATTCAATTCAATCTCAATTACTCTAATTAAATAAAAATAGTTCAAACATTTGAGCACACAGAGAATAAATAAATATTGTTTCTCCGTGTCCTCTGTGGTATAGTTTCCTATGCAATCAAGGAAAA
>DAOUSS010000333.1 GCA_030627085.1 Candidatus Stahliibacteriota bacterium
GAATCTGTGAAGAAAACGGAATATATCTTATAGGCAGAATTGTAGTATTCAAGGATTCAATACTTGCAAGCTATGATGGGGGCAAATATGCAATAAGACACAAAAACGGGGGAATGTGGAAAGACAGGGCTGGGAATCTGTGGGTTGACCAGTATTCCTCTGAGGTATGGAATTATGTGATAGATATTGCAAAAGATCTGGCAGAAAGGGGGGTCAGGGAAATTCAGTTTGATTATGTGAGGTTCCCATCAAAGGGTGATATGAATGCAATGTGGTTTTTCCACAAAACAGAGGATATTGAGAGAGAAGACCTGATAGTGGAATTTTTGAAGAAAGCGTATATGTCACTCAAGCCGCACGGAGTCAATGTTGCAGTGGATTTATATGGTTATACAACATGGCTTGAAAGTATGAAACAGGAAGGTCAAAATATCTCAAAGATAGAAAACTGGGTTGATGTTATATGTCCTATGTTATACCCATCGCATTTCCACAATGACTTTAAAAAAAATACAAATCCAAGGGAATATTATATAGTTTATGAGAGTCTTGTGAACGGTTATGAAACGATAGGCAGGGAGAAATTCGTCGCGTATATACAGGGTTTTGATTACAAGTCACCTAATTTTGGTCCAGAATATATTGGGAATCAGATAAAGGCTGTTAAAGATGCAAAGGCAAGGGGTTATATAGTATGGAATGCAAGAAGTGATTACTCGTCGCTGTTTCAGTTGTTAAAATCGAAAAAGTAACGATTTTGATTTTTACTTTCCTATGGAACTTATATTTGAATTGAGTAAGAGAGGCAAGAGGGGAGATACTCTTCCCGAATCAGGTATAGATATAAAGAGTATCATACCAGTAAAATTCCTGCGGAAAGAACCCCTTCAGTTCCCAGAGGTCTCAGAACCCGAGGTGGCAAGGCATTATACAAGACTCTCATCCTTAAATTATCACATAGATAAAGGCTTTTATCCCCTTGGAAGTTGTACCATGAAATACAATCCGAAGATAAACGAGAGGATTGCTTCACTTGAGGGTTTTCAAGAGATACATCCGTTGGAGCCAATCGAGATGTGCCAGGGCGCGCTTAGAATTATGTATGAACTTGGAGAATATCTGAAGGAGATTGGTGGTATGGATGCGGTTTCGTTACTGCCATCAGCCGGTGCTCACGGAGAGATTGTAAGTCTTCTTATGGCAAAAAAGTATTTTGAGGGTAGGGGGGAGGCAAGAGGCAAGGTGCTTGTTCCAGATTCTGCGCATGGTACAAATCCTGCTTCATCTGCACTTGCTGGTTTTGATGTTGTTTCGGTTCCATCAAATGAAGACGGACTTGTATCCATAGATGTACTGGAGAAACTAATGTCGGAAGATGTTGCCTGTCTTATGCTTACCTGCCCGAATACACTGGGATTATTTGAGAAGGAGATAGAGAAAATAGAGAGAATAGTGCATAAAAAAGGGGGAATTTTATATCTTGATGGTGCAAATTTGAATGCATTTCTTGGAATAGCAAGACCAGGGGATATGGGGTTTGATATA
>DAOUSS010000095.1 GCA_030627085.1 Candidatus Stahliibacteriota bacterium
CAGGGTGCGTCCTGAGTTATATGGAAAAAGAGCCCTTGAGATTGTGCTTAAAAAGGGTGAGCCTACACGTATGCTTTCCGGGTATACACTCTATCTAATATCAGCCCTGTTTATTATATTAGTTTTTCCAAAGGATATTGGGGGTCTATCTCTTTTATTTCTCACATTGGGTGACCTTGCTGCCGAACTTGTTGGGTTAAATTTCCCGCGAGTGAAGACATTTCCTGGAAAGACATTAGAGGGATCATTGGGCTGTCTCTGTATTTGTCTTCTTTCTGGTTTCATCGTGATGATTTTCTATGACATCTCCATCTTACAGGTTCTTGTCGGTAGTCTTGTGGCAACCTTTGTGGAGAGCATACCAAAACTTGAAGACAATCTGTTTATGGGCCCCATATCCGCCCTCAGTATGTGGCTTTTGAGATAATCAGGGGTCAGGCTCAAGTATTCAAGTATTTTTATCCAGAAGAGAGTTACGAGAGTCGGGTCTTTTCCTTTTATTCTGATCAACGAATTAAAGAGGTTGTAACAGGTTTTTTTGAGATTCTGGACATCGGGTTTATGAAGACGACGGAGAAAGTCTTGATTATCAGAAGGGAATGTTTTTAATCACTGAAATTGACTATCAATCCAACGGGAAGAGCGCAAAGATAAAAGTTCAAACGGAAGGAAAATTCAAAATAGAAAGAAAAATGACCTTCATATTTCCTGCTAATATCCAATCCATTCAGGTCAACGGGAAAAGTTATCAAGTAAGAAACAGAAGGGTGGAGATATAGTCATTTTAAGGAAGGGAGAAGAGAGCCAGGCTATATAATGGCGACAAATTGCGATTTGGGTCATAGTACTCAGACTCAGGTCTTCACATTATATTGTCCTGTAACAAGGTTAAAGGAAAAACCAAGGAACCGAGTATTACGATGGGGATTAAGGATTTGAATGAAAAAATAAGGAAATGCAAAAAATGCAGATTATCCGAGACCAGAATAAATGCCCTCTGCGGGGAGGGGAACTTAAATGCCAGACTTATGCTAATTGCCCAGGCTCCTGGAGAGAACGAAGACAGAGATGGAAGAATGTTCATTGGTCCCTCAGGAAAGGTATTAAATGAACTATTGAAAGAGGCAAGTATTAAAAGAGGAAAGATTTATATGACAAACCTGATCAAGTGTATACTGCCAGAATACAGAAAACCAAAGCAGGATGAAATTGAGATTTGCAGTGGGTACTTGGACAGGGAGATAGAACTGATAAATCCAGAGGTACTGGTCCCATTGGGTTACTATGCAATCAGATATATCTTTGAAAAATATGGACTTTACTTTCCACCCAAACCAGAGTTTCAAGAGGTCTTGGGCAGGCTTTCCTGGACGGGTGATAGAAAAGTATTCCCCTTGCAGCATCCTGCTACACTGCTATACAAGATTTCCCTAAGGGAAGTAATAATAAGAAACTACCGTAAGCTGAGGGTATTATCTGCCGATTGCAAGTGGTATCCGGTATGTCCAATGAAAAGATTTTACGAAGGGGGGAGGTTAACTAAAGAATGGGTTGAACTATATTGTAAAGGGGATTGGGAGAGTTGTATCCGCTATCAGCTGGAGGAGAAAGGAGAAGCTCATCCAGATTGGATGCTGCCTGATGGAAGTTTTGATGAAAAATTGCACAAGGAGGTGCCAAGATGAGGATTACTATTGTCTATGATAACGAGGTAGCAAAGGAGGGTCTTAGGGCTGATTGGGGTTTTTCCTGCCTCGTAGAGGCATATAGTAATAAGGTACTTTTTGATACTGGTGCAAATGGCCCTATACACTCCTTGATAATATGAAAAGGCTCAATATAGACCCTGCTACAATTGAAGAGATTTTCATTTCCCATGCCCACTGGGATCACACGGGTGGACTTTCAGATTTTCTTAAAACAAATCCTGTCAAGGTTTACATTCCATCATCATATCCAGAGCCACATAACGCCAAAGAAGTAATTAAGGTAAAAGAATCCCTTGAAATCCACGAAAATATCTTCTCGACCGGTGAGCTTAAGGGCATAGAACAATCTCTCGTTGTTAAAACAAAAAAGGGATTGATTATAATCGTAGGATGTTCTCATCCCGGAGTTCGGGATATTCTGAATACAGCCTCGCAGTTCGGAAAACCCTTGGCTCTTATCGGGGGTCTGCATGGATTCAGAGATTTCGATTTAATCAGGGATCTGGAATTCGTCTGTGCCACTCATTGCACTCAGTTTAAATCAGAGATAAAGTCACTATATCCCGATAAGTACATTGACGGAGGAGTGGGCAAAGTGATAGAAATATGAATCCGCAGAGTAAAATTGGGGTCAGTTCTTTACTTTGCACTGTTCGGCAATAAGGAAAAAGGATAAAAGAAAGCAGAAACGAATTGCTAAATACCCTTAGTCAAAAGAACATCTGAACTCTTCGAATATATAATGTTGTACGAAAGCACAAAAACAAAGGAGGTTTTACATGGAACCATATGTGACTCCCGATTCCCTTGAAGAGAAAGCACAATATTGGCTTAGGAAAGTAGAGCCTTTCAACCAGCATCGAATGCAACTCAATAAAGAGAAATCAGCACTTCTCGTTGTCGATATGCAAAAGTTTTTCTTGGATCCCGCTTCGCCAACTTTTACCAGTGGTGGATTGGTTATCCTTCCGCCTTTAAAACAGCTTATTCAAGCATTTCGAGACGCCAACCGTCCAGTCATTTACACCTGCCATGTCCACTATCCTGATCGCATAGATGCTGGTATTATGGGATGGTGGTGGAAAGGGATGTGCGTTGAAGGAAGTGTGGAAAGCAAGGTACATGACGATGTTGCACCGCTCCCGAACGAGAAGGTAATCTTCAAACATCGTTATTCAGCATTCTACAATACAGATTTAGAAACAGTGCTCCGATGCTTAGAAGTAGAAGATCTTGTAATCTCCGGGATTATGACCAACTTATGCTGCGAATCTACTGCTCGGGATGCCTATTACAGAGACTACCGAGTATTCTTCCTTGCTGATGTCACGGGAAGTGTTAGTGAAGAGATGCATCTGGCAAGTTTACTCAATCTTGCCTTCGGATTTGCCTTTGTGACTACGGCAAAGGAGATATTACAAGAGTTACACAAGTAACAGCGTCAATCTGCGTCCCCCAAATATTATGAAGAAAGAAGTTTTCATATCAATTTATATTCATATTGGTGCCGTAATTATATTTCTGCTTCCTTCTCTGCTCAAGGTTGATAAAACATACCCTGTGGGAGAGGTGTATAGCGTGCAGATTGTATCCCGCCCTTCTACCCGTCTAATTGAAAAACCCAAAGAGCCAGAAAAAAAGAAAAAAGAGGTGAAGAAAACTGAAAAGGCAAACGAGGGCAAGGCAGAGGGTGCAGTGGGAAAAGTACAGACCGATGCAAATTTTAAGTATTCATACTACCTCTCAACCATTATTTCAAGGATAGGAGCAAACTGGAAAAATCCTTACAGAGGAAATGCGATATCAGCAGTTGTCCACTTTTTCATAACAAGGGATGGCAAAATAGAAGAGGTAAAACTACATAAGTCATCTGGAAACTATCTATTTGACCAGTCTATCATAAGGGCAGTAACTATCACTAAAAGCCTCCCCCCTCTTCCTCCTGAATATGACAGGGACAGGTTGGGAGTATTCTTTGAGTTCGCATATAAACCATAGGGGAAAGTAGACAGTAAGGAGTAAGCAGTAATAGGTGATCAGTCATCGGTAAGTCGTTGTGGCATAGACTCTTGGTGTCATTGGGATTTGATTAGAAATTCGACATTAGAAATTAGACATTTATGTTTGCTAAGGTATTACTCAAGATAATCACACTAATTTTCATATCCTCACCCGTTTTATCGCAGGATGTTTGGTTGAGGCTTGAGGTTGGAGAGAGAAGAAAACTGGGTATAACTATTGACGAGTTTTTGCCTATCCAAGGCATGGAATCTGTCTGCGATACCATAAGGGAGGTAATAGAGAAAGACTTGAGGTTCTCACTCTATTTTGATATAAAAGAGGATGCTGTAACCCATATATCTGGGGAGGTGACCGAAGAGAGACTGCACATTACTGTGTATGAGACGCCAAGAAAAACAAGAATAATGAATGGAAAGTATTCCCTATCTTCAGGTATAAGATATGCCTGTCATATGGCGTCGGATGATATAATAAGAACACTCGTTGGAGAAGATGGTATATTCAGAACGAAGATATTCTTCCTCACAAAGATCGGTGACAAAAAAAGGATTACAATGGCAGATTATGATGGATACAACTCCACCTTTCTCAATGTATATAAATACTGTCTATCCCTTGCTCCATCACCCGATGGTAGAAAAATTGCATATACAGCCTACCAATGGAACAATCTCTGTCTTTATTTATACGATATAGAAACACAAAAAGATATTCTGCTTTCCAATGAGAATGGGTTAAATACCGCTCCCTGTTTTTCTCCTGATGGTAGAAAGATTGCCCTCTCACTCTCTAAGGATGGAAACTCTGAAATCTATGTCATAGAGCTGAAGAGCAAAAAGGCAAAAAGACTTACAGTAAACAGGGCAATAGATACATCACCTACCTGGTCACCGACAGGCAAAGAGATTGCCTTCGTCTCTGACCGCTCCGGTAGCCCCCAGATTTACATTATGGGAAGCGATGGAAGTGGGGTAAGGAGATTGACCTATGAAGGCTGGTATAATACATCTCCAAGCTGGTCCCCGAGAGGTGACAGGATTGCCTATGTCGCAATGGATGAGGAAAGAAGGCATAACATATATACAATACTCGTAAACGGAGAGGGCAGAACAGGTCTTACATACCTGGGGAATAATGAGGAACCTTCCTGGTCAAGGGATGGACTTCATATTTTATTCATATCTGACCGTGATGGAATATATAAGTTATATACAATGCACTGGGATGGCTCGGGTCAGAGAAAGATACTCACATACGGCGATGGGATATACTCATCTCGCTGGTCACAGTAGTCTCTCAAGATAAGTTTTATACAGCTTTTCTACTACCTTTTCCCATAAAAAATTTTCTCTTATATATTCCCTCAATCT
The DNA here is from genome assembly GCA_030627085.1 of Candidatus Stahliibacteriota bacterium. Lineage (GTDB taxonomy): Bacteria > Hydrothermota > UBA3073 > UBA3073 > UBA3073 > UBA3073. The sequence goes on from DAOUSS010000095.1 coordinate 5,102, forward strand.
TTTATCTTCCTTTTTTGAACTACTCCTTATAATTCCATCCCTTATGGATTTTACACTTCCTGGATTTACATATTCTGCCATGTCACCAAAATATTCCCTTGTCCCGCCTCTTTTGGTGATTACGATTTTTGCACCCGCAAGAGCAGCCTCGAGTGCAGAAAGCCCCGGGGTCTCAAATTTAGAAGGCAGTATAAATGTATCACAGGCTGCGTATGCAGATGATAGGAGAGATGAATCATGAGGTAAGGGTTGCAAGATTTCTATATTAGGATTTTTCTTTATCAATGAAAGGCACTTTTGTGTGTAATTTCCTTCATCTATTATCTTCCCGATAAAAACCACTTTTTTATTTATTCCTTCCAACGCTCTCACAAGGTTCAGGGTATTTTTTCTTGCCGAGCCTATCCATCCTGTATAGAGAATAAAATTCTCCATACCGTATTTAGCCTTGAACTCATTCGGATCTGCGAAGTAAAATTTCTCATCCACTCCGTTTGGTATCTTTTCAAACTTTGTTTTTGGAATTCCAAATCCATAGGAAAGTGCTTTTACCTCTTCATCGGTATTCGGCAGTATGATATTTGCAAGTTCCATAATCTCCTTAACGAAAAGATGGAGGGTAAATACTTTAAAGTTCTTCAGAAACTCATTTAATAAGTTTATTGCTCTTAATGTCAGAAGGTTATGGGTAGACGCAAAAACTGGTGATACTACAATCTTCATACCTTTTTGCTTTAATCTTTTTACTGTATCATACAGTGAGATATCTGCCCTGAATATATGGATCAGGTCGTAATCCTCTTTAAGAGGCTGCCAAATATCATAGAGGTCAACTTCTACACCCAGTTTTTCGAGATACTTTTTACTATTGGTTATCTGGGTATAAAGTCCCCCTTTATTGATTGCCACATCGGGCGTCGCTATGAAAAGTATACGCATTCCTTATGTTGAGTTATTGGGTTATTATGTTATTGAGTTAATAGGTAATTAAGTCATTGCGTCGTAGTGTCATTGTGTTTTAGAGTCATTATTCCACATTTAA